>NZ_AUTH01000099.1:0-96976 GCF_000497975.1 Pseudoalteromonas sp. TB41
TGAATCGCCCCGAGTTCATCGGAGACCAGTTTGTTTAAGTCAGGCCACTTTACCTGACTCGTTTAAATTATCATAGTAGTCTGTTTCATATTGAGCTGGTGAAATATACCCAATTGAAGATAATAAGCGTTGATTATTAAACCAATTGACCCACTCTAACGTTGCGTATTCAACAGCATCAACATTCTTCCACGGGCCATTTCTGCGAATAATCTCTGTTTTAAATAATCCATTTATTGTTTCAGCCAATGCATTGTCATAAGAGTCACCCACACTGCCTACAGACGCTTGAATTCCAGCTTCAGCAAGTCGCTCAGTGTATCGTATAGACAAATATTGGCTGCCTCTGTCGCTGTGGTGAATTAACCCTTCGGGGTTGCCACGATGCCAAATAGCTTGCTCTAACGCATCAAGAATAAGCTCTGTGTGCATTGTCGTTGATACACGCCAACCTACAATGTATCGTGAAAAAACATCTATCACGAAAGCGACATAAACAAACCCACTCCATGTGGCAACATAGGTGATGTCAGCTACCCAAAGTTGATTTGGCTGCTCAGCAGTAAATTGACGATTAACTAAATCAAGTGGCTTATCTTGTTGCTCGTCAGGTATCGTTGTCTTATGTGCTTTACCCCGACGAACACCTTGAATTCCCATAACTCGCATCAATCGTTCGACTGTACAGCGGGCGACTTGATGGTCGTCAAGCTGTAGCTGCTTCCATATTTTTCTTGCACCATAAACTGACATATTATCCTCCCACACTTCGCGAATGAGTATTATCAGCTCAGCATCACGCTTTTTGCGGTTAGACAGTCGCTCAGGCTCTCTTTGTATCTGTTTATGAGAATAATACGTTGATGGTGCAATCGGCAATTCCTTGCAAATTGACTCGACACCGTAATGCTCTCTGCAAGCATCAATAAAATCCACTATTACTTCTGTTTGCGGTCGAGCTCCGCTTGGGCGAAAAAAGCGGCAGCTTGCCTCAGGATATCATTCGTTCGCTTGAGCTCTTTATTCTCGCGCTCTAAGACGGCAAGGCGTTCTTCAGTTGATTGCGTATTAGAAGAGGGTTTAGACGGTTGAGCTTGAGATTTCTTGACCCATGCTCTAAGTGTTTCTGGGGTACATCCCAGTTTATCTGAAATCGATACTAGCGCAGCCCAAAGAGAAGGGTATTCATGCTGTTGTGTGGTAACAAGCCTAATTGCACGTTCACGAAATTCTGATGTATAGCGATTTGATTTTTTCATAGTTCCAGTTTCTCAAGTTATTGAGTCTCTGGCAAACACGGGGCGATTCAGATCTGCCGTATGCATTTATTCCTAAAAGCGAAAACCCTAAGTTTGAATTTGATGTCAGGGAAAATAATAAGTCTTTGCTCAATAGCCTCCCAAGTAAAAATGTATATACATACAATGTATATAGCCCTTTAGATCTTTATATTGATTTAAAGTCATTAACTCTCTCTCTAAGAGAAAGTTCCAGGGTAGTTATTGTTCCACTTGGGCCTAAAATTATCTCGGCAATAGCTGTTATTATTAGTATGGAAATGAATTTAGAAATTCCTATTTGGAGGGTTTCCTCTTTGCACTCTGAAGAGCCGATAGATCGTGTTGCAGATAGAGAGGTATTACAGACAATATCATTATGATAAGTTATTGTTTAAAATACTAATCATTTTTGTGTGTATTCACTCTAAACTTTATAGCTTTTTAGAAGGTTAAAGTGCAGAACAATTTATTATCCAACCGCTAATTTCCCAGCCTCATGCCACATTTGACTTGGCATGGGGTTGGTTAATTTCCACGTTATATTCATTGGTTGGCTGCCGTTGTGGCTTTGGTATTTAACCTCGCCGTAGTTTACAAACCCCATGGTTCGGCCGTTTTCATCTTTGCCTTGTTCGCGCACAAATAACAGGATGGTTTTGCCTGTTTTTTGATGTTCAATATAACTAAGGCCGCGGCCGTGTTCTGGTCGGGCGCTGTTTTGCGTTTGCCAATGAAACAGGGTAGGGCTGATTGCGTAGTCGTGATACAGCGTGGTGGGTGAGTAGGTTTTTTCGCATTTGTTAAGTGTTACAAATAACAGCTCTAGGTTTTGGTTTTTAAATTCTAAAACACCTTCGCGAGCGGTCGATTTTTTATCAAACGTGTGAGCGCCAAATGCTGCGAGTATTTGTTGGCGTGTGTAGCGGCTGTGTAATTTTATTGCGTGATTAGGTAGGCACGATAAATCGCTTTCCTGCTGGTGAATGCGGTTTATTAAAAGCGCAATTACTTGGTTAAGCTCTTGTTGTAGCTCTTTGTGTTTAAGAGCTTGTAAGCTTTGCTCAAGCGTTTTAAAACTTAAACTTGTGCCTGTGTTATCCCAAAAGTTGTAATGCGCCATAAGCGCGTACTGTTGGTTTTGCGACGTTGGCGTAAAACTAAAGTCGTTGTTACATAAATCACGTAAAAAGCATAAGTAGCTGAGCGAGTCGCAGCCGAGTAATTGGGTGTTGATAGCGCGGTAATACGCGGCGTAAATGTCGGCATGCTCTGCGGGTATTTCATCGCCTTTTAGCCAGTGCCAGCCACCGAGTTTTTTATCTTTTGGTTTGTAAATATCTTCAAGCGTGACCTGTGGGTTTATATGTAAAAAGTTACTTAGCGTAAGGGCGTCATTGGTATGTTGCGAATAGCTATTTATCAGCTGCTGTAAACGGCGTTTAGTGTTTATGGCTTGCTGAATATTTTTTAAAATTGTTTGTTGCGTGCGCTTTTGTAGCTCAATACGACAACCCAGTGGTAAGTGCGGGAAGTTGTTTTCAATCTCAGTTTTTATTGGCTGATTACTTTTACCAATGAGTGCGCGGAATTTACTGGCAAAGTCGTATTCTGGACGGGCATTTCCTACAAAGTCGAGTACCGTACAGCATTGCTTTTGGCTATTGTCGGGTAAGCGTAAGCCACGCCCGAGTTGCTGTAAAAACAGCGTTAGGCTTTCCGTTGGGCGTAAAAATAACAGAGTATCGACCTCTGGAATATCGACCCCTTCGTTAAAAATATCAACCACGCAAAGTATTTGTATTTCGCCTTGGCGCAGTGCTTGTTGCTTGTGCGCCCGTTCATTGGTGTTTTTGCTGATCAGCACATCGGCGTTTATGCCTTTTAAGTTAAACTTAGACGCCATAAACTCTGCGTGTTTTTGGCTTACGCAAAATGCCAACGCTTTAATGTTGTGAACATTAGTCACGATATCAGCAAGACTCGATATAATTTTGTTAGCGCGGTTGTTCTCGCCTGTATAAAGGTTACTTAGCTCGCTTATATCGTAACGGCCGCCGCGCCATGTTATTTGGCTAAGGTCGGTGTCATCATCAAGGCCAAAGTACTGAAATGGGCATAAGTGGCGTTGGTTTATTGCCTCTGGCAAGCGAATTTCAGCAGCTATTACGCCGCAAAAATCATCGAGTATATTGGCGCCATCTTGTCGCTCTGGTGTTGCAGTTAAGCCAAGTAATATTGTGGGTGTAAAGTGATTTAAAATAGCGCGATAACTGGCGGCGCTTACGTGATGTACTTCGTCTATCGCGATGTAATCGTAGTAATCATGCGTTAAATTCAGCGATTCAATTTGGCTGTTTAATGTTTGGATTGACGCAAATAATTGGTTGTAACGCTGTGGTTTGTAGTTACCCACCCACAGCTCACCAAAGTCGTTATTTTTAAGCACGCCACGGTAAGCGCTTTGCGCTTGTTTTAGTATTTCTTCTCTGTGGGCTACAAACAAAAAGTGTGCGTTTGGGTTTTTATCGTAAACGGTTTTAAAGTCGAACGCTGATATGATTGTTTTACCAGTTCCCGTTGCTGCAACCACTAAGTTTTTAAAGCGATCATGAACGCTACGTTCAACGCTTAGTTTTTCTAAAATAGCGAGCTGGTGGGTTTTTGGTGTTATATCAAAATAAAACTGGCTGCTTGCTTGGCCAACACCACGTTGCTCGTTAAGTGAATTTATGAGCTTTTCTTTACATTCAACTTTGCCAGTAAATAGCTCGAAATCTGGCGATTGCCAGTAAGTTTCAAAGGTGCTTTTAGTTTTGGCTATAATGTGCGGGATTTCTTGCGCGGTAATTTTTAAGTTCCACTCAAGGCCGCTAGTAAGCGCTGAATGGGATAAATTAGACGAACCAATATAACCGGTATGAAAACCCGTATTACGCATAAACAAATATGACTTTGCGTGTAAGCGCTCTTGCTGATTGTTATAACTTAGCTTTACCTCAGTGTTTGGCAAGTTCGCTAAAAACTCAACCGCTTTTGCATCCGTTGCACCCATGTACGAGGTGGTAATGACTTTGAGTTTATTACCGCTTTTGGTAAAGGCTTCAAGCTCATTTTTAAAAATACGCAGCCCCGTCCATTTTATAAATGAGACAAGCCAATAAATAGTGTCGGACGATTTAATCTCGCGTTTTAGCTCGGTTTCGAGCGATATACCCGCATTCGCACCGCTAAACAACTCACTTTGGGTAAGCCCTGTTAGCGGAAAAATATCGTGAGAGTAATCTTTAAGATTGGCCGCAATAGGGTTTTGAGTATTAAACAGTGCAGTAAGAATACGGCCTTGGCTGTCGATAAGGTTTTCGTTGATTAGCTCGTCATCGCGAATATGATCTTTAAGCCACAGAACAAGGCTGTTTGCGAGGTTTATTTGCTCGTGCAAACGCTCGCTTGAATTAGGGATTGCATCAATTGCATGTTCAACCAGCTTGCCTAAAAAGCGCGAAAGCCACGTAGCCGCCTCAGCCGATTCTAGCTGGCGTTCGCCCACATAAAATTGGTCACGATTTAAATTTCGCTTAATTACTTGTGTAATTAACTGCTCGTAAATACCAATCTGTTGCATTAAATCGCTCCCTGTTTGCGAGCATTCAGTTTACTAAAAAATGCAATGTAAACAAGCATTAACTCATTATTGAATTAAAGACCGCTGCCAAGACAATTTCCCCGTGATCACACCCGAAATTAAATTAATGATGAGTAATAGCAGCGCATGGATGCGCGTTAAGTGATGCTTACACACGGACGTGTTTCATCGCGTTTACGTTCATATCATTAAATTGAATTGAGGAAATAGTGTGATCCTCGGGGCGCCGTGGGGTTCCAAGGGGCGGTCGGCGGTATCTGCCCCTTGGTTGCCGTCGCCAACGCGACATGTATAAATTACTCTAAAAGCTTCGCTTTTCGCGTGAGCAAGCTGGGCGCCTACAGGTGTTTCGGTGATCTTTGTAGTGTGAGTTTGAATAATGAGACATGTAACTGTTTTTAATGTATAAAGTACAAGTTGTTATTATAGGAACTCGTCATGGATGATTTATTAAACCAAGGTTTAAGTCTTTTAGTTATTGTTGGCAGTGTTTACTCATTACTTGGCGTTTTATTTTTTCGCATTTGGTCACATCAACGCAGTGCTAAACTTCCTATCGAACGCCATAAATTAAAGCGAGTCGCAGCTCAAACTCTAAGTGAACAAGTCAATGATAATATTGTTGATGTTATAGGTTTAATTTTCTTGTCTGCTTTAATTGTTACAATGCCTTTTGCTATCAAAGGGATTGCTGAAGTTTTTGCTAGCGGTAATTTTAATTACTTCCTAATTGTTTTGATTATTTTAGGTTTAGCTTATGTAGCAAGAAAGCTGTGGGTTAAATCTAATTATTTAATAAAACTAAAGCTCGGCCGTGATGCTGAACTTGCTGTTGCCTCTGAACTTATAGAATTACAGTCACATGGATATCAAGTATTTCATGATATACAAGCTGATGGTTTTAACATTGATCACTTAGTTGTTGGGGCAAATGGCATTTTTGCTATTGAAACTAAAGGCAGGCACAAGCGAATAAAAGACGATACAAATTACAAAGTTAAATTTGAGAATAATCATCTAGCATTTCCCTCTTGGTTTGAAAGTAAGCCGCTAGAACAAGCCCAAAAGCAGGCTAATTGGGTGAACAAATGGCTACAAGAGGCAACGGGGTTTAACACGCAGGTTTTCCCTGTTTTGTGCTTTCCTGGTTGGTTTGTCGAATTAAAACAGCGCCCACTCTTTCCAATTGTTTCGCATAAACAAATAGTGAAAACGATTCTTTCGATGCGACAAGTAAATTTAAACCAAGAGCAGCAACGTGCTATTTGTTATCAAGTAGTTCAGCGTTCACTGCATGAAAGTAAAGCAATTTAAAAGCTGCGCTTTTCGCGTCAGCAAGCTTAACGCCTACGTTAATACAAGGCGCTAGGCTGTGTTCGCTGCCCGTCGCTCGCTGCTCGAAACCCGCTGTCTTCTCTTTGTGCAAATATAGTTTTAAGTGATTTATTCACAAAGAGGTTATGAGGCGCTGGGCTGAAGAGGTAATGCAAAAGGGACTAGGCGCTTTAAGCTCGCTGCTTTAAGTTCGAAGCTCGAAACTCGAAGCTCGAAACTCGAAGCTCGAAACTCGAAGCTCGAAACTCATTTCGTATCTATTTAAATAATATTGCAATCATATTAAATACCGCTAAACTAATCATTAGTATATTAATGATCGATTAGGTAGTCATTTATGAGATCTGAACAAGCATTAAAACTGGCGCGTCGATTGGGTGATTTAATTCGCCAGCATCGTACTTTACTTTATACCCAGAGCACGTTCGCTAAGATGATTGGTGTATCTCGCTCCACGGTACAAAAGCTTGAGCAAGGGGAGGTAGTAAAAAGCGATATATTGTTTGAAGCCCTTGTTGTACTTCAATTGCAAGGCTCATTGTTGGATGAAATTAACGAGCTTGCCGCAGATGTGGGCGGTTATAATGCAAGACAGCGTAAAAGCAATAAAACTCAGGTGATTAACGATGACTTCTGAAGCTTATGTATTTATTGACGGTTTAGAAGACAGCCCGGTAATTTGTGGTTTTTTTAAGTTAAATACACAAACAGGCCGAGGTGAGTTTAATTATGGTAAAAGTTACCTTGCGCGCTCTGATGCGTTTGCGCTCGATCCGCTGCATTTACCATTACAGCCTGGCATCGTTAGTTATTCTGCCAATAAAGGTGTGTTTGGGGTGTTAAGTGATGCGGGAGCTGATTCGTGGGGGCGTAAGCTTATACTGTCGCTGCATAATACCAAACCAAAAAATGAGCTAGAATTTTTACTCGCAGGGTCTGGGTATGGTGTTGGCGCCTTGGTATTTAGTTTGTCGCGCAGCGCATCAAAACATAAAGCGAATAAAAATACTTTAGCCGATTTAGCCTTATTGGATCAAGCAAAGGACGATTTGCTCGCCAATAAAACGATTTCACAAGAAGCAAAAAAAGCCTTTGAATTTGGTCAAAGCATGGGGGGAGCAAGACCTAAAACCTCTGTGAAAATTGACCAAAAACTTTATTTGGCAAAGTTTAATCGTCAAGACGATTTGTTTAATTTAGCTAGGGCTGAGCATGGCGCTATGTGTATGGCTAATGAATTGGGGATTCGCACTGCAAATACCCGTATTCATGAAACAGAAAATGGCGATGTTCTGTTAGTTGAACGTTTTGATGTAAGCGATGACTTACCAACTCATCACTTTTTAAGCGCCAATAGCTTATTACAAAAACCAAAAGTCGCGATAAGCGACTTAGCAACATACTATAGCTACGGTGAACTGGCTGAATTTATTCGCCACCACACAGGTGAGTTCGCTGCTGATGCTACAGAGCTCTACAAGCGAATGGTATTTAACGTATTTATTGGTAATACTGATGATCACAGCCGAAATCATGCATTTTTGTATCACTTTGCAGGGCAAACGTGGCGTATGAGCCCCGCTTATGATATCACCCCTATTAATAACTCAAAGCAGCATGGCATAGGGCTTGGTGATGATGGCCGATATGCTAGTATCGATAATTTACTGTCGCAAGCCAAACGCTTCGGCCTCAACAAGGCTCAAGCAACAAAAATAATTGCCGAGGTTGAGAGCTATACTCGCCAATGGCCAACGCACTTTAAACGTTTTTCTAATATCAGTGATATTGACATAAAACGCTTAGAAAGCGTAATACCTTCTATAAATTAAAGGCTAATAAAGCAGTCATTAGTGGGTTAATGACTGATTAAGCAGTCATTTATTAATTGACACTTTTATGAACCACAAAGCGGGAATGAGAAGGCAGCGGGCTTCGAGCGACGAGGCGCGGGTAAAATGCAAAAGCCTATAAATACGCGATATAAAATTGCTGCTACAGAATAATATTTGGCTTTTTTATTTCCTCTAAAAGCGCAGCGTCTCATAATCTCTGTGGTGCATAAATCACTTAAAAATTATTTGAACACAGAGAAGACAACGGGCTTCGAGCGGCGAGTAGCGAGCTTGTACAAACACTAGAACCTAAAACCTAAAACCTAGCTCGTAGCCCGAAACCCGCGTTCCAAACATAAAACGCGCTGCATAAAGCCCTGCCTACAGGTTAGTCGGCCAGGGCGCTATTTGTGGGTTGATAAGCGCCATTATCTAACGCATCAAAGTAGGCTTGATAACGGCCGTTTTGTTTAAATTTAAGTAATTGCTGGTTAAATATTTCAAGCCGCTGTTCACTGAGTGGGTTATTTTTAGGGAACATCATAAAGCTTTGGTTTACCAACAATGCTTTGGGGTGGTGATTAATAGCGCTGAATAGGTCAGGTAATTTACTCGCTAATGTGAAATAGCCTACGCTTTGCTCTTCGGCAAAGGCGTCGATTCTGCCCATAGCTAAGCGTTTAAAGTTTTGCTCTGTGGTACTTACTCGCGACATATCGAATAAGCCTTCATCGGCTGCTTTATCAAAGTCTTTGCCGTAACTGTAGGCAAGCCCACCACCGAGTAATAAGCCTTTTAAATCGTTTAGATTTTGCCAATCAAAAGGGCGTTGTTTATGATAAAAAAATACAAAACGCTCGTTTAGCACTGGCTCACTGTAAAAATAATCCTCAGTACGTTGTTGTTCAAACATCCATACGGCAGTGGCTGCGTATTTATCATTAATGGTGTCGTGGTAAGCACGCGGCCACGGTAAAAAGGTAAAGTTAACTTTAATGTTAGCTTGTGCAAATATATCGGTAATTAAATGCGCAACCACGCCTTTGTGAGGCAGCGATTCGCTTAAAAAAGGTGGCCATTCGCCTGTACTTATATTTAAAGTAGCATGGTGATTAGGCGCTTTGCTTGAGGGTTGTATTGCTTCAATTGCGTGCGTGTAATGACTGGTAAAAGCCATCAGCAAAAAAGATGCGATATAAATACGGTATCTTAATTTAGCTGATAACATAACATGCATGAGTATAAGTCTCTCCTTCTATTAAATATACCCTTTTTGGATATAAAGCGGCTTTGAGCGTTGCTTAAAAAACAGGCTATTTTAAAGGCGTTAACTGAATGTAAGCTTAAGGGCTATACCGTCGCTTTACAGACTTATTTTAAGTATTTTTATGTTACCGCGTTATTCTTTTGTTTGCATGTTTTTTGCGCGTTCTTCTGCATCGATGAGTGCTTGTGATTTAGGCGCGCGTTTTTTTTCTTCTATTTTTGGTTTTTGTGGTGAATTTGGATCCCAGCTTTCATCAAGCGATAAATTAGCAAATGGATTGCTGCTTTGTGGTGAGTTATCGGGCTTACTTGGCTCTTCAGGGGCAACCTTTACTTGCCCTGCCGTTACCGGTGTTTTTTTGGTTGGTAGTGGCGCGTCGGGATCGAAAGTGCGTACTTCTGGCTCTTTAAAGTCGTGTTCAGTGGTTGAGCTTAATGATGAACGCTGCGTTTTTGCAGGATGGAAATCAGCTTGTGGCTGATGGGGTACAATGGGTTCAGGTGCGCTGTGTGAAGGCTTTATAGGCGCTTCTTGTTGTACCTTTTTGATTGGCTGATTTATAGGATTACGCTGAATTTTGGTTTGTTTGGCTTCGGGGTCAAAATCTCTTACTTGTGGCTCGGCAAACTCTGTTGCATTTTTTATCCGCTCTAAGGTTGCTTTAGCAGCTGCTTCAAACTCTGCCGTGTTAGGCTCCGGCTTTATTTTCACTGTATTAACTCGACTAGAATCAGGCTCTTTACCCTTGCTTTCGACGGCTGGGTTTTGCAGATCAGAGCCAGTCACCATCGGCTCAGTAACAACACTGTGAGTTTGATCATTGTCGTGACTTAGGGGCATTTGCAATGGTATGCCAGTATCAGCCACTTGTTTATTTTGCTTAATATTGCGCAGGCGCATTAATACCACAACCGTAATTACCACAATTAACAATAGTGCCACACTTGGTAATACTAGCGAGATTATATTAGCCCCTTTGGGCATTGAAGAGGCAATAACGGCTGTTTGCTCGCTGGCATTTATAGTGATAGGTACGGCGGTTTGTGTAGGCTCAACGGTGGCTTTTTTTACCTCTGGTTGCGTATTTTCCTCAGTGTTTGATAATTCACTGGCCGGTATTTTGCTGGGCTGTGCATTTTTTTCAGAAGCGCCGCTTTGTTCAGCCGTTGCTGTTACATTGACTTGTGACTCATCAGGTGCTGTTGTGGTTGATGCTACTGGGGCATTTTTTTTAGCTTGCTCTATAGTTTGAGTGGCGCTTTGTTCGATTACATTATTTTGGGGTCCAGTTGCACTTTGCTCAGTTGCAGCGTCTGGCAACGTTGGCTGTAAAGTGGGTTCTGTTTGTTGTGGTTTTACAACCTCCGGGGTCGATTGTTCAATAACCGGCTGCGGTTTAGGCTTTGGTACTGGCAAAGTGCGTGCCGCTTGCGGATCACTGCAGTTTTTTTCAAAGTCTCGCGCAGCATTACGGTATTTACGGCTGGCTTTATTATTGCTGTGTTGCTGCATTTCTTGTTTTATAAGAATACACATAGCTTCGTTATAAGCGGCACTGCTGGCACTATAAAACAAAGCAAAACAAAAAAGTAAGCAACTCAGTAACGGTTTCATAAAACTCAAAAGTGGTTAAGCATCAATGCCCTAATCTTAAGCGTAAAGTGAAAAATTATCTAGAAGCGCCTAGCGTTAATTAGGGTCTGTTGACCTTTGCGGATTACAATTTGTTCAAACTAGGGGCGGTTTAATCGCGGCGCGAGGTTTGTAACCTAGTGGACTAAGTAAAAACCGAGCAAAGCTTCCGCGTCCTGCTCACGCCCCTTACCTACATCCATGTAGGCAACAAAGAGTAAATCGCTCCTAGGCAGAACCCGAAGGGCAGCGCCTGTTTGGCATTGATGCTGCGTTATCGCCTATTTATGGGGAAAAACCACACCACATAGGCTCTGCCTTGCCTAAATACCAAACAGACTGCTGCAAATTTAACCTTGAAAGGTCAACAGACCCTAGTCAATTACCATTAAGCTTCGGTACTCGTCGTAAGCAAATTGATCGGTCATACCGCTAATGTAGTCTTGAATTAACCGACAGCGATAATAAAATTCATAGGCGGCAAAATGATCGGGCTCTTCTTGCATCGCATTTATGGCATGCTGATAGCTACTTAAATGCTTTTTAGAGAGCTTTTTAACGAGTCTCGATTCTATTAATAAGCGGTTGTCGCCATGCAATGCACGTTTAAAGTCATCGCTACTCAAAAGCAGCAAAGGTTTATAACAATCGAGTAGGCCATTAATAATACGGTAGCCTTGCAGTTCGAGCTTTTCGACTTCTTTGTGCGAAAATACATGCTCAAGCGCGACTTGTTTGAGCGCTTGGGTTGCTGCATGCAGGTAGCTGCGATCTTCTAATAATGCATGGTTAAAGTCGCCATGATAAATTGGCTCTATATTTTCAATAAAGCGTTTTGCGGCATGGTTTACTAGCGGGTGCAGTAATGACACGCGTAAATAAATAAAAAACTCACTATTAAAATTAAAGGGCTGTGCTTGTGCCCGTTCTATGGCGTAGTTTATGGCGTCGTCCACAAAGCTTTGGTGTTGAGTGTCGTTAAGGGCTAAGTTAATTAGCGCTTTTTGATACTGCTTTTTTAGTTGCTCGCATAATAACTGTGTGGTGATAATGTCTTTTTCTACGGCGTCTTCTATGTCGGCAAGGCAATAAGAAATATCGTCAGCGGCTTCCATAATATAACTGGCAGGGTGACGGCAATAGGGCTCCATTTTCAGCTCAGTTTGCAGTGCTTCAACAAAGCTTTTTTCACTGTAGTAATACCCCACTTTTTTCATAATGTAGTTTTTATTTTGAGGAATATCTTGCTTCGCTAAACTAGCTGGACGGGTGTACTTTAAAATAGCGGCAGTTTGGCTATAGGTTAAATTTAGGCTCAGCAAAGAGTGAATAATGCGTATTCCTTGAGCGTTGCCCTCAAAGCTACAAATATCTTGGGCTAAATGTTTAAAAATAACGCCAATGCTGCTGTTTGTTGTTTGGCAACGCTCAGGCGTAATGCTGGCTAAATTAGCATTAAACCAATTATTAATAGCCGCTTCGCCAAAGTGACCAAACGGCGGGTTACCTATATCGTGCATTAGGCAGGCCATTTCTACTAGGGTTTCTAGTGGGCGCTCTAAACCCGACAAACCATATTCTTTTTGTTGCTGGTAATTTAAATTGGCAAAGATGCGCTGCACAATAAAGCGGCCAACTTGCTGAACTTCTAATGAGTGAGTTAGGCGCGAACGCACAGCCGCGTTGCGCTCCAGCGGAAATACTTGGGTTTTTTGTTGCAGCCGACGAATGGCTGCACTATTAATAATTCGGCCACGATCGCTCTCAAGCGCCATTTGTAAATTGGCAGTGGTGCGCTGCATACGTGCAGGGGTTACTTTGCTACTGAAGTTGATCATGGTGATCCTTTTTTATGTGAATTAAGCACTTATTAAACGCACGATTATTTATTTTTAATAGTTTGCTTTAATTTATCAGCATGTATCATAAAGTAACAACTTGCTTTAGTATTATTTTTTATAAAATTAACATACATCTAGGTATTTAAAATGAAGTTGTGGATCACTAAGGTAATGTGTTTTTGCCTTTTATTGGGTGTGAATAGTGCGTTTGCCGCTAAAGAGCAAACGGTTGTTATGATCTCTATTGATGGCTTGCGTTGGGATTACATTGAAAAGCACGGTGCGCCTAATTTAAAAGCAATGGGTGAGCAAGGCGTAAGAGCGCAAAAAATGCAGCCTGTTTATCCTACTAAAACGTTTCCAAATCATATTTCGGTGATCACCGGTTTACTGCCAGTTAACCATGGCATTGTAGATAATAAGTTTTGTGACAAAGCGCGCAATAATGAATGCTACAGCATGGGGAAAGGACAAAAAGACAGTACCTGGGTACGCGGCACACCACTGTGGAATTTAGTTAAAATGCATGGGCTTAAATCGGCGGTATACTTTTGGCCTGAGTCGGATGCGCGCTTTAATGGTATGACGCCTGACTATTACTTTCACTACTCTAAACAAGGTGACTACCAAGACCGAATTGATCAAATCATTCAATGGTTAAGCTTACCTAAAGCACAGCGCCCACGTTTTGTGGCGAGTTATTTTTCGTTAGTGGATAGCATGGGGCATGAATATGGCCCTGATGCGGTGCAAACGCGTGATGCCGTTAAACAGCTAGATGCGCTGATGGGGCAATTAAAAACCCGCTTGAGTAAGTTAGAGCAAGAGGTAAATCTGGTGATTGTGTCTGATCATGGTATGGCACAAGTTGAGCCTGAGCAGAGCATTGTTGTGAGCAGCTTACCTAAAGATGATAACTTTATGGTTGTTAATACCGGTCCTCGATTACTCATTTATACTAAAAGCGATGCTAAAAATGCAGATGTTGAGGCTTATAAAGCTCGTTTACAACATGCAGCAAATGGACGCTACACGGTACTAACAGAGGAGCAGCTTGCAGGATATCACTATAATAAAGGCACTCGTGTGGGCGATATTGTTGTACAAACGACAGCGCCTGCGGTATTTAGCAATAGTGCTAAAGTGCCGTACTTAGGGACGCATGGCTATGCCTATACCGATGATATGGCAGCGACATTTATTGCTACCGGGCCGGCGTTTAAAAAAGGGGTGAGCATTGAGCGAGTGAATAATTTAGATATTTACCCTGTGCTTGCTAAGGTGATGGGTTTAAAGCTAATGAGTAAAGTGGATAGCGATGGTGAAACCTTACTCCCTGCCATAAAACAGAAAATGATTAATCATTAAAAAAAGAGCGCCGAGGCGCTCCGCAAGGGAAACTTAATTGGTCAGCATGGGTTATTAACCCATGTTTACATTGTTATTTAAGCTGAATTTTGAGAATAAATTTATTATTCAGCATTGAGCTTATTTAAAGTTAGCGATACTGGTTTTTGTGTCGGTAACGGTACGAATGGCGTACGACTGATTGGTCACCCCAAATGGAATACCGTTTACGCTCCAGTTAGGGTTTGAGAAATAGTCGTACTGCGTTGCACTGCCAAATACAAATGGGTAGGCCATAATACTGGCAAATTCATTTTGTACACCGTGCCCCATACCATCAACGTATACACCACCGGCTGTATCGCCTTGCTTACGTGAATGCGCTAAACCTTGGTTATGACCAAGCTCATGAACAAAGGTTGTGGCTCCACAATCGATTGCGGTGATTGAGTACATGCGGCTGCTCATTGAGCTGTATAAATTACCATTTGTGCCTTGGCCAACCCATGCTAAGCCACATGAAATTAAACCGTTACCTGCACTTTGGCCTGTACCCAGTACCGCAACCATGTCGGCTTTCCAATCATTGCGTAAACCATCTACGTAACTACTATTTGTGACTGCATTTAACCAATCTTCAGAAGGGGTTACTGCATAGTCACCTAAATTTTGAGTCCCAACTAAACGTAGCGTAATGTCAACGCCATTTTGGCTGTATACCTGGTTACTAAAAGCAATAAGCTGATTAATTTTGGTATTGATATTACTGGTAGCTGCTGCAGATTGATCGGTATATAAAATACCGATATCAATGGTTTCTGCTGACACTGTGCTGGCCGCACATAGCGCCGTTGCAATAGCGGCTGTTGAAATTACTTTTTTCATTGTTGTATTTCCTTACTTTTTACGATTGCAGTGTTTACTGCTAGGTCTTGTTGCCTGCGTTGACAGGTTTGTTTAAAAAGAGGGCGTGTTTTCAGCACGAGGTGCAAATGGGTCTGTGTCATCCGCATTTTTTGGTGCAGGTTCACCAACCTGATGCTCTATATGTGTTTTATATAGGTCACGCTTAGCTGCAATCCAGCCATATTGACCTTTACTTTCAAAAACATAATTACCACTTGGGGCTGTAAATTGACCGTAAACCGCATCATTGCCAACGGTTAATATGGTGGTGTGCATTGCGCCATTGGCCCCAATAACCTGACCAACAATGCTTTTATCGCCGTTACTGGCATGGGTAACATTGGTTATTTCAGCGCTGTAGGTTTCTGCGGTTTGCGGTATTGCAAGGTCAAAATTATCACCCGTTTTGAGGGTTTTTAGCGCCGCTAGATCAAATTCTATGTAGGCTTCATTTTGTAAATCGGTTGGCAGTACTTTTGCCGCTTTAAGTATTTCTTTAGCCTTTGCTGAAGGTTTATTAATTGCGTCAAATGAGTTTGAAGGTACGTTTGATTCAATGTTAGCGGGTTTTGCTGCAATAGGGTCTTTACTCATATCAATGGGCGATGGGTTATGTGTTTTTTTTGCAAACTCAGAATCAACAGGAACGATATCAATAGCAATGGGCGCTTCTACCTCATCGATTTTTTTCTGATCATTAAGCAGCGTATACAAGGCAAATACAGACAAAGGAATAGCGATAGTTAAAACAATGTAACGTTTCATCTGTTTCTCTTTTAGGTTAAATGGTGAACTAATTGTTAAGTTTTATCTTAAAAAAAGAATTAGATCAAATTTAAATTGTAATCATAAAGTGGTAATTGCTTTTTTTATAACTTATTGTAAGTATTTGCTTTACCTTTTTTAGGTATATTTTTTTTGGTTTAATAGGATGGCTTTTTTGTAGTAATGGCGCACCCTGTGGCATGTTTTTGGGTACGTGTGTGTTTTTTAAATCACACCGATTTTGACAAGTAAAACTGACCAATAAAATTTTTTAGTAACGTGATCATTTTTCATTATTCAAAGGGCTAATTGCAAAGTATAAATAGGCAAAGTATGTTGTATCGTTAAACACCTATTAAAAGAGGGAATTATGGCAGGGACTGATCAGTTACTTAGTCGAATTATGGCAGGACTTGTTGCGGTCATTATTGGTTTTTCAAGTTCTATTGCATTGATTTATCAAGTGGTGATCACCTTAGGTGGTACACCTGAACTTGTGGCAAGCTGGATATTAATGCTGGGGCTAGTAATGGGCGGTACGTCTATTGTGCTGTCGTTTTATTATAAGGTGCCCATTTTAATTGCATGGTCGACTACCGGTGCAGCATTACTGATCTCAAGTGCCCAGGGCTACAGCTTACATGAAGCGATAGGTGCATTTATGCTATCAGCCTTATTGGTATTGGTGTCTGGCATTACCGGTTGGTTTGAAAAAATCATGAACCGTATTCCCAGTGAACTGGCCTGTGCTATGTTAGCGGGGGTATTAGTCACATTTGGTATTGATGTGTTTAACTTTATGAACGACTTGCCATTGGTGATTGGTTTAATGGTGGTGGTGTACTTTATTGGCAAGCGCTTTTTTGCTCGGTTTGCAATGCTAAGTGTATTGTTAGCGGGTATATTTTTAGCCTGGTATATGGGAAATATCGATACCAGCACCGTGCAGTGGCAGGCAAGCAGCTTTGCTTATATTGCGCCAAGCTTTAGCTTGCAGGCATTTATAAGTATTAGTATTCCTTTGTATATAGTAACTATGACTTCACAAAACTTACCTGGGTTTGCAATTTTAAAAGCGCATAACTATAAAGCGCCAATATCATCGTCATTAACTGTGACCGGGTTAATAAATTTAGTAACCGCGCCATTTGGCACTTATTCAATTAATTTAGCGGCCATTACGGCTGCTATTTGTATGAGCGAAGAGGCCGATAAAAACCCCGATAAGCGCTATTGGGCGAGTATTGCTGGTGGGGTGTTTTACATTATTATGGCGCTGTGTGCTGCAATGCTGGTGGCGATTGTAGCAAGCCTGCCGCAAGCACTGGTATTGGCGTTAGCGGGTATTGCACTGTTTGGCACCATCGCTAATAGTTTGCAGCAGTCTTTGCACAGCCCCGAATATACTGAGGCGGCCATTATTACCTTTTTAGTTACGGCTTCTGATTTAACATTATGGTCAGTCGGCTCCGCATGCTGGGGGATAATAGCAGGAGCACTCACGTTAATGGTGACACGTAAGAGCTAAGAGCAGCTTTTAGGTGTTAGGTGCGGGGATCGGGTGTCGAGCAACGGGTTTGGTACTGTGCGCGCGAGGTAAACTCACGCCTACAGTCGATCACCGCACTTGGCTAATCTCTTGCTGATCGCTGACAGCTAAAACCTAACCGCTGCTCTTCCCGCTTTTATAGCATTGGCTTTAACACATCAAACATGGCGTCTATGTGATCGTCACGGTCGTTAAGCGCTGCTATATAACGGTATTTTTCGCCGCCGGCTTCTTCAAAAATCTCTCGGTTTTCACCTTCTAATTCTTCAAGTGTTTCTAGGCAGTCGGCGCTAAAGGCAGGGCTGATAATAGCCACATCTTTAATTCCTTCGCCAGGTAAGCTCTCAAGAGTTGCATCTGTGTAAGGTTTTAACCATTCAGCTTTACCAAAACGGCTTTGGAAAGTGGTGATCACTTTGTCTTTATCTAGGCCTAGCTTTTCTACCACTAAACGGGTGGTTTGTTGGCATAGGCAGTGATAGGGGTCGCCATTATCTAAAAACTGTTTAGGCATGCCGTGATACGAAAACACCATTTTTTGTGGCATGCCGTGTTTTTCTAAATCTTCGCTAATGCTGTTAGCAAGCGACTCTAGGTAGGTTGGGTTTTTGTGATACCCATTTACAAAGTGTAGCTCTGGCACCCAGCGCCATTTTTTTAATACATTTGCCACGGCATCAAATGTTGAGCCTGTGGTTGGACTTGAATATTGTGGGTAAAGTGGTAACACAATAATGCGGGTTAAACCTTTATCTCTGAGCTCTTCAAGGCCCGCTTCGATTGATGGATTACCATAGCGCATCGCCATAACCACTTCGGTGTTGTTATAGCCGTGCTGTTTTAATAAGGCATTTAATTTAATGCTTTGTTGGCGTGTAATGTGGGTCAGTGGCGAGCCATTTTCAGTCCATATGCTTTTATACAATTTAGCTGAGCGCTTTGGGCGTATACGCAAAATGATGCCATGCAGAATAAGCATCCACACAATACGCGGTATTTCTACGATACGAGGGTCTGACAAAAACTCACGTAAGTAAATACGCAATGCACTTGCTGTTGGGGCATCGGGGCTACCTAAGTTGGTCAGAAGTATTCCCGTTTTTTGGTTAAAACGCCCGTCGTGGGGATTGTCGGTAACGGCAGAAAATCGCGACACGTTGTGCTCCTTCAAGCAATGGATTTAGAGGTATCTATTTAGGCTTAGTATAACGAATAAAAGAGTATTTTAGATCAATCATTTAGCCATTTTAACCATAATTCTAAATGGGGTCGGCTTTTTAGCTTCGAGTTGTTGTAGCTTAACAATCGATTTCGTATTGAAAATATGTCCTTTAGGCAAAAGCATAATACCTGTATGGCTGTGCAGTGAGTTTGCCAATATCATATTTTCTTCGAGTTCTTGTGCGCTCATCACCTTTATTGAACCAATAGAGCTGTCAGAGGTAATGAGTTTAGCGTGGCTGGCTTCAAGTGCATCGACAATACGCGGATGATATAAGCTGCCACTGTTTGATTTAATACTATTGAGCGCAAATTGATGGCGTTGTTTTGTTGTCAGTAGCGGCTCACTTTGCTCGTAACCCTCCCAATAGTCACGAGCAACACTGAGCACCATAGCACCAATGGGAATATCGTTTTTAGCAAGTCCTTTGGGAATACCTTGGCCATTGTAGCGTTCGAATTGGTGGTAAATTGCATCAGACACATCGCTTAAATGAGTCGCAGGCATGAGCATTAATTGTGAAATACTTGGGTGGGTGTAAAACGTTTTTCTTTGAACTTCATTAAGCTCGTTAATGGGTTTGTTGTAAAGCTCAGGGTCCATAGCAAGTAAACCAATTTGAGCCAAATACCCCGCAATAGGCGCAAGTTCAATGCTTTTTTGCGATACGTTAAGGTAACGCGCTATTTGAGTACATGTACCGGCTATATTTTCTGCTCTTTTACCATCGAGATAAGGATTCGCATTGATAAAATTATAAAGCAGTTCAACAGTAGATTGGTGCTCTCGTTTTTCACTTTCATTAGCGACTTCAAGTTTTTTTAATACGCTTCTAATTTGTTTTGTCCGCTTGTCGACGAGTTGCTCTAGGTTAGTATTCAGCTCTTTTAATTGTTCATTTTGCTGATTTACATGGCGCTGTAAAATCTCATTTTGCTTTTTGAGTCTAAACTTTTCGACGCCTGATTGGATAACGCTAATTAAGTGATCGTTTTGCCAAGGCTTTTGCACGTAGGCGTGAATGCCTCCTTCATTAACAGCACTAATTGTTGACTCTAAATCAGAAAAACCAGTTAACAAAATACGCTGGCTATCGGGGGCAACTTTTCTTGCTTTAGCTAAAAACTCAGCACCGCTCATTAGTGGCATACGCATGTCACTGATGACGACATCAAACTGTTTTTTTTGCATTTTTTCAAGTGCATCATGGCCACTGGTTGAAACACTCACATCAAATTTATATTGGCGTAAAAGTCGTACTAAAGATTTGAGTACATTAGCCTCATCATCTAGGCATAAAATGCTCGGCGGCTGTTCATTTAATTGCTCTAATACATCAATGTCCGTCATTTTTTTACCAATAAGATAGTGAGTTGTATGGCTAAATTTAGTCTAAGCTTTGGTTGTAAACAACTGATTTATTTAAGCCGTTCCAAGTATAGTATTTGAACAATACGCAAATCATTGTTGTTAGGATTAAATAAGGTAACGCTGTGTTGTAGTTTGCATCTATTTTTACTGTAATTCTCTGTAATTTAGATGAGTACTTATTTAAATAAAATCGAATCTAAGCAAAATCGAGAGTGTGACATAGCTTACTCAATTTGTTTGTTGGCATGTAATATGGTCAGTACGTCGTCAGTTAATGTGGGCTTTTTAGGTAACGTAATATAAAAAGCAGTGCCTTGGTTTAACTGGCTTTCAACTCGAATTTGGCCACTATGTTGCTCTATAATTGCTTTACTTATAGCTAGCCCTAACCCTGTGCCTTGGCCTATTGGTTTTGTAGTATAGAAAGGGTCAAAAATTTTATTTAATTTGTCCTCATCAATTCCACTGCCATTATCGGCAATGGTTATATAGGCATTTTTTTTATCGGCTTTAGTGGTAATACTGATGACACCGACTTTGTCGCAAATGGCTTGAGCGGCGTTAAAAAATAAATTTAAAAATACCTGAGAGAGCTGGGTCGAACGTCCTGTGATGATAACGGGTTCTGTGTCGTAGTGTTTTTCAACGTTGGCGTTGTATTTAATTTCGTTCCAGGCAACACGTAATGTGTTATCAATGAGCTCTGTTATATCAATATCGCCAATTTGGGTTTGATCCGGATGAGCAAATTGCCTTAATCCTTGAACAATCTCCTTAACACGATCAGCCCCTTCAGTCATTTCAGCAATGATATCGTTTGAGTCTGTTTGTAATTCATCAAATTGATAATGTTGTAGCGTATCTGCTAATGGTTGCTGCGCTATGGCTTTTTCTGCTTTGAGTGCGTTAATTAAATGACTAAATTGCTCAAGGTTGTAAGCCAAATTTTGGATATTACTGACAATGTAGCTTAAAGGGTTGTTTATTTCGTGTGCAACGCCTGCCGCCATTTGCCCTAACGAAGCCATTTTTTCAGAGTTGATTAACACTTGTTCAATGTTACTTTGTTTTTCTTCCATTTCTTTTTGTTTAACAAGTAAATTTCGTTTTTCAAATTGTGAAATTGTATTCCCTGCAAAGCTGACAAAGCGTTGCATTAAAGTAATATCGTGCTGATTAAATGCGCCAATTGTTTCTGAAAAAATATAGAGCTGGTAGCTTTCTGTACTGGTACTTACTGGAGTGGTGAGCATTGCATGCTGCGAATGCCAAAAAGGATCAGTTACTTGCCAATCAGGAAGTTGGTGTAAGTTAAATACATTTTTAATGTCTCTATTGGGTTTATTTAGTGCTTTGAGTTGGGTAATTATTTCATCACTTTGTGGGTGCGATGCTGTAATTAACGTCGTGGTTTCATTGCTGGGGTTTATTTTAATTAAAATAGCCGCAGAAAAAGCAATGGCTTGCTGCAAAATATCAAAAAACTCAGTGAGTAAGGTTTCAGTTTTGTCGTTCTTTAAAATGGCATCTAAGCCATTTAAGATCAGGCTATTAAAGGCACGGTTTTCTTCAAGTGCTAAATTATGAACTTGTAATAAGTGTAGCTTTTCTAACAGTATTTCATTGCTACTCATTCAGGGCCACCAAAGATTTCGCATGAAATCATTAAATTACCATGTTTACTTGTTGAATCGCTGAATGTGCCGAGCTCCCCAAAAGTAAAGCCCATAATAAATGGGGTGTTGGGTAGTTGTGCTGCAATAGACTCTTTTACTTCTTGCATGGCGTCTTTAATTGACAGCATACAGCCTCCGCAAAAAATAATAATAGCGCCGGTAATATTTTTTATGGCATGGAGTTCTGCCAATTTAGTTAATGAGGTGACAACCATATCACCTCGTTTAATTAGTTGCTCTGGGCTTCCCGAAGCTAAATAAATAGTATCGCCAACGCTTAAATTTGAAAATAATTCTAGCGTGCCATTTTCAGCTACCGCTGGATGACTTAACAGTAATCGAGGGATTTCATCATTTAAAGAAAGGGCGCTTGCCAATGGGGTCATTGTTGATTGAGCAAGGATATTTCCTGAAGTTAAGGCGTTTAAACCTATGTTTTTTCGCCACTGATTATAAACATCAAACGCGGGCTGGTTATCAATTGTTTTTAATAAACGACCATCCACGTCTGTCACTGTACCTTGCTGGTCAGTTTTATCGTAGCCTGAACTATAAAAGCCGAATGTTTCTACACTGGGGTATAACACCGCAATAATAAAGCCTTGTTGGTATACATTTTCAGTATCGCTAAAACACCACTTGGCAGAAATATCGTTGTCGGCGCAACTTCCTCCAAAAACAGGTATACGCTGCCCGATAGCATCTTGAATTCCCTGCAAAACCAGCTCCTCATTACCTGGGACTTGAAAGCACCAGACCATTTTTGGGGCGAGGCCTGCTTGGCCTGCATTAGCAATGGCTTTAAGTACAGTTTGAGCGGCATTTTCTCTTAGGTTATCGGTTGCATTACAACTAGCAACACCATAATGCCCATTTGAGTCTATAATCGAAAATAAACTAATACTTTGCTCATTTAATGATAGGGTTTGGTCGGTTGATGACCCAAGACACGAAGAGATGATTAAACAATTGTGAGTGTTTTTTAAAAAGCCTGGCTGGTTATTAAAAAGGTATTTAATGGTATCGGTTGTAGCAAACCCAAGCAGTAAATCTGGGCTGTTGTTCGTAAACTGACTAACAGGTTGGATAAATTTATCTATATCGCTGCCGTGAGTATGAAAAGTATCAATGGCGAACATAGATGCCCCTTGGTAATAACAATAGCCACAACCGTGGATGTTTTAATTATTAATAATCGCTTAGAATTTATTCTAGACTATATATTAAATAGAATGAATTTAGCTGCTAATTATTAGTCGATATCACCTTTGCCCACGAGTTTTATTTGTCGTGCTGCGTTTAAATTTATGTTAGCGTTGCGTTAAAATCAAGCTAATGATATTGACATTTTCAGCCCCGGTAAAGCTGAATAAGGTTGCTAATTACTTATATCCTCATCAGTGTATAGAAACACTGGATTAATGTAGGAGGCCTAAAAGGGCACTCATTAGCTGAGCGAGGTAATTATAGCTACGAGTAAATAACTTTATTGCTTATGTGTTTAGGCACAACATGCTGATGTGAATTTATTTAAATCATTAAGTAACGATACATGGATGAGCTGTGTGAACAATTTACTAGGCACAAGTAAAACTCATTTGAGGTATAAATAGTGGCTTTGCGAATTTTATTGGTAGACGATGAACTTAATGTATTGAAATCTTTAAAGCGAGTACTTGTTCGTTCTGGTTATGATGTAATAACAGCATCCAGTGGTTTTGAGGCACTTGAAATATTAGCGGCTAATCAAGTTGAGATAATTATTACTGACTTTAGAATGCCAGAAATGAACGGCGCTGATTTATTACGCCAAGTTAAAATTAATTGGCCCGATTGCGTAAATTTAGTGCTCAGCGGGTATGCTGATTTTAAGTCTGTGGTTGAGTTATTAAATCAGGGATTGGTATTTCGTTTTTTAGAAAAGCCATGGGTCGATAGTGAGTTACTTGAGAACATTAGCGAAGCAAAAGTTAAATATGAACAGCGCCGAGCTAAAAGAGTAAGAGATCAGTTATTAATGGGCAGTATGTCTGGCCTAATAGAGATAGACAATAACGGAATTATTAATCGTTTTAATGCGCCTGCTGCTGAAATCATTCCTGATATTCATCTATATGAAAACAAACATCTCGCCTATTTAGATACAGCTCAAAATAAAGCGGTAAGCCAGTCTTTTATTGACAAGCAAAGCAGTACACTTTTTATTAATTATGCACGCGCCTCTGATCTAGCGAAAAGCGAAGAAGTTATGATAGAGCGTTGTTTAAATGATGATGCTTTCCAACTTTTGAAGCTATCAATTAACTCAAATAGTATGAGTAATATTTTTCAACTTACCAGAACACCATCAGTGGTGACTAACGAGTCTGATTTTTATCATCATTTAGCCCTGTGTGAAGCGAATAAAGAATGTTATGCCCTCGTTTATATAGGTATTTCGCAATTTCAATTAATTAATGATTTGCTAGGGGGCGAAGATGGCAGCCACCTTATAAAATTGGTTCTGGAGGTGCTAAAAGGCGTATCAGAAAGAGCGATCAAAGTTCTTCATAAGAGCGCCGATAGGTTTGTATTATTTGTTCCTGAAATTAAATCTGATAGTGAAATTTTAACCGTTCTAAATAAGGCGATGAATGATCTGAAAAAAGCACTTCCTAGTAAATATACCGATGCCCACGTGCAGCTTTATGGTGTGTATGGTTTGTTTCCTGAGGATAGTTTAGAGGGAAAAGAGCTCGTTAATCAAATGCAGTTGACGATGAATTACCAAGTAGGTGATCAGCAGCGTATTTGTTCTCGCTTTGACCCTCAGCTGGTCGCAGATTATAAAAAGAACTTTGAGTTAAGCCGTTTATTATTAACAGCGGTAAATAAAGATGAACTGTCATTACGTTTTCAACCAAAAGTTGATACTAAAACAGGGCTAGTACTTAGTGCTGAGGTGCTTATTCGCTGGTATGAGCCGAGTAAACATGGCTGGGTACCGCCAGCTCATTTTATCCCGATTGCTGAATGTGATGGCCAAATTATATCAATAGGGCGCTGGGTTATCTCTCAAAGTTGTAAAACGCTAAAATATTGGGCAGAGAACAATACAGGCGTGCGTGTATTGGCAATTAACTTATCTGCTAGACAATTAAAAGATGATCCCGATTGGATTGACTTTATGCTCGAGTGTTTAAGTCGCAATAATTTAGAGTCATCACAGTTGGTTTTTGAGCTAACAGAAACCTATTTAATAGAAGATTTTGCTATTTGCGAACAACAGTTAATAAGATTAAGAACGTTGGGGTTTAAGCTATTGATTGATGACTTTGGTGTAGGTTACTCATCACTAGGCTATCTTTCTAAGCTGCCAGTAGATGGTGTTAAACTAGATAGAGCCCTTATTGCTGATATAGAGTCGTCTTTAGCGATGCAAAGTATGATTCGTAATATTACGCGTATGTCACATGATCTAAATCTTAAAGTTGTTGCTGAGGGAGTAGAAACAGCCTATCAATGTGAATTAATTAAAAAGTTAGGGTGTGACTACATACAAGGCTATTACTATAGTGAGCCTTTAGAGCAGGATGATTTTTGTAATTACTTAAGCCATTTCAATTCTCAAGGTGCGCAATGAGTTCAATAGCGGTAGTCATACTAGATGACGATGCTTTTTTATTAAAAGTATTACAAAGAACTATTCATCGAGCCTTTCCAGAGGTTGATATAATGACAACCTCTGATATTGATGAATTTTGGCAACTACTAAACACTAAGCAAGACCTAGATTTAGTATTAAGTGATTATTTAATGCCGCAAATGAATGGTTTGGATGTTTTAGAGCAATGCTCGTCGCAAAACCCTTACCCAGTGAGGGCATTACTTACTGGCGATATGACACTGAGTACCATGATGCGACAGCCTAATGTTGTGCATGCTTACCTTGCTAAACCGTTTAATGAGGCAGACATAACCACACTTTTTAACAATGTTGCGGCGTTAAAGTCGTTACCCTTTGCTTTTAATGTGCGCAGGCAGTTAGGGGCTATGATCAGCTTTCCTGTTTATCCTCTTATTTTGAAAGAACTCAGGGAGTTAGTACAAAGCGATGAATTTGATTTACACGACATTGCCCATGTTGTTTCTCAAGAGCCAATAATAACTGCTAAATTGTTGCAACTTGCAAACTCATCTTATCTTGGGTTTGTAAGGCCAACATCGTCAATTGATGAAGCTGTGTCGAGGCTCGGAACAACGATATTAATGGCTATCACCACTTCTTTATTAGTTGCCAAAAATTTTGAATCATCCATTCCTTCGGCTATCCATGAGAAACAATTGAATATAGCAGCGAATTACGCTAGTTGTGTTAAGCGTTTTGCTAAGCAGGCAGGTTTTAACTTACATGATCAAGAACTATTATTTTCAGTGGCATTATTGAGTTTTGTTGGCAAAATTATTTTGCTGTCTCAAGGGGAAAGTGAAGCGTCTTTTGAGCATGAAAAAGCCGTGAGTGAAGAATATGCTAGTTCTAACTTTATTTCGGCCTATGTTTTAAAGTTATGGGGATACGACACGAAAATGTGTAGCTTATTAATGAGTTGCCATGATTTAGCCGCCACTGATGATAATGAGTTAATTCCGCTTAATCATACGTTATTTATTGTTAGGCAAATTCTTTTTGATAAACACTCCCCCATGCAGTTACGCGCATACTGTGACTCAAAAGGTGTAGACCCTATACTTTGCCATCTAATTAGTGAATTTGATTGGCATAGTTATACCTCTTAAATAGGCCTGTACAAAATATTGTTTAAAAATGGACAGTACTACATAACTAGCTATATATAGTTTTTTCTGAGTACCCTTTCTTACCTTTATTATCTACTTTAGTCTTATAAAAACCGCATAAAACCACATTTGAAGTGTATTTTTTGCTCATTGCAGAGTAAAAAATATACAAAACCGTTATTTTCACTAATTATGAATAAAACCCCATTATTAACATTGTATTAACTTTGGGTACTGTGATATTAAATTGCTACTTTGGTTGTATTTTGAGCTTTTATAGGTGTTATTTTCCTGTTTTTAAAGTTATTTGCATTCTTATGCTAATTTTATCAAATTTTTTGTTTCTTTTTGTTTGTGTATGTTGCTAGGATGTTGGCAATGGGGTACAGGAATATACCCCACACACATTATAAGAATACACAAAACAGGGTCATCATTATGTCAACATATCGTTTAAACACCTTGGCTGTAGCGGTTGCTTTTGCTTTCAGTGCGCCAAGTATGGTTAATGCACAAGAAGCGCCTGCTAAAGCTGAAAAAAATATCGAACAAATATCTGTGTTAGGGTCGCGAGTTTCTAACCGAACAGCAACAGAGTCGTCATCACCTATTGATTTAATTGACGCGGATGATTTAAACAAAGGCGGCTTTACCGAGCTTGGGCAAAGCTTACAAGCGACAGCGCCATCGTTTAACTTTTCTCGTACACAAGTTTCTGACGGTTCCGATTTATTTCGCCCAGCAACATTACGCGGTTTACAGCCAGATCAAACGCTGGTTTTAGTCAACGGTAAGCGCCGCCATAATCAATCTATTTTTGGTTTAACTAGTACCGTGGGCGGTGGCTCTGCGGGGACTGATATGAATGCGATCCCGCTTATTGCCTTAAAAGGGGTTGAGGTTTTACGTGATGGTGCGGCGGCGCAGTACGGCTCAGATGCGATTGCGGGGGTTATCAATTTATCACTTAATAACTCAACAGATTTAACCACAGGTTATGTGCAATACGGTGAAACGGCAGAAGGCGATGGGGAAACAATTTCTGCAGGTTTAAATCGTGGTTTTGAACTAGGCAACGAAGGTGGATTTATTAATTTATCGCTTGAGTATCGCGATGCAGATAAAACCAATCGTGCCGAGCGAGATACTGGAGGTTCACTTAATGTCGCACCAGGTACTTTATCGGACGAAGTTCGTTGGGGACAAGGTAATGCAGAGAGTGAATTTACTTCGGTATTTTACAATATGACATTGCCAATGAGTGAGGGCGAGCTTTACTCATTTGGTGGTTATTCTGAGCGTACTGCACTAGGTAACGGCTTTTATCGTAACTTTAACGAAGCATCTAAAAACGTGATTCAAGTCTATAGCGATGGATTTTTACCGCAAATAGACAATGAAGCACAGGATATCTCTGTTTCAATCGGTTTTAGAGGTGATATTAACCCTGATTGGAATTACGATGTATCGGCGGTATATGGTGAAAACCAATACGACTTTACCTCACGCAATACATTAAATGCCTCTTATGCTGCTGAGTATTTATTTAATAACCCAGGTGCAAGTGATGCCGATATTGCTGCAAATGCAGGACCAACTGAGGGGTATTCGGGTGGCTTTAGGTTTGACCAAACAACATTCAACGCGGATGTGAACGGGATTGTTGATATTGGCCGCAGTGAGCCTGTGTACGTGTCAATTGGTGCTGAATACCGTAAAGAAAACTATGAAATTGTACCCGGTGAAGAAGCCTCATACGCGTGTGGCACTGCTAACACAGATACTTCATACCCATCAGTGAACGATCCGAATCAATTTGCACAATGTGGTTTTCAAGCTTACAACGGCCTTCGCCCTGAAGCATCAAATAAAAGTGATCGCGATAGCTACGCCGTTTATATTGACGCAGAAACCATGGTTACCGATGCGTGGAATGTTAGCGGTGCACTTCGTTACGAAGATTTCTCTAATGCGGGTGACGACATAATTGGTAAGGTAGCCACGCGTTATGAATTTAACGATGATTTTGCGGTACGTGGTGCGTTATCAACGGGTTTTAGAGCGCCATCATTACAGCAAAGCGGTTACACTGCGTTTACCACTAACTTAGGTTCTGACGGCACGTTAAGCCAGTCGTTTACAGCAACAACGGGCTCAGCATTTCCAGCTGCATTAGGCGTTGATAACTTAAAGCTTGAAACATCAACGAACTACAGTGCAGGCTTTGTTTATGATGTGACCAGTGATTTATCGTTAACGGTGGATTTTTACCGTGTAGAAATTGAAGACCGTATTACACTGGGCAGCTTGTTATCGGCTGATGATGTGGCATTTAGTCCTGATGCAGTTGCCGCGCTACAGGCAACGGGTGCAGTACAAGCGAATTACTTTTCAAACTCAGTGAATTCGACAACGCAGGGTGTTGACATTATTGCGTCCTATCGCACCGATTTATATGACGGTAATTTTTCTGCTACGTTTGCCGGTAATTTAAATGAAACTAAAATTGACAGTGTTAATGCAGCACCGGGTATTCCTGAAAATGTAGCACTTGATGATATCCAAAGTAGTTTTTTAACTGATGGGCAGCCGGGCGAACGTGCAACGTTAACGTTTGATTATGAGCGTGACGCGTATAGCTCAATGATCCGCTTTAATTACTTTGGCGAAACCGATGTGAAGTACTTTGGTAATGACCATATTGAACTTGCAACAGATGGCTCATTTAAAGCAACCAGTACGGTAGAATCAGCCGTATTAGTGGATTTAAATGTAAGTTATCAAATTAACGATATGTTTGCTCTATCGGTAGGTGCAGACAATGTATTTGATGAAACGCCGGATGAATTAGGCGATGATGAAGTATTAAACGCTATTTCAAATGGGGCATTTAAATACCCGTTACGAGCCGTACCCTATGGCTTTGATGGTCGTACTTACTACGCAAAAGTAAGCTTTAGTTTTTAATTTTATAAGCTAAATAGGCGCCGTTATAAACGGCGCTTTTTTTATGGCTAAAATATATTTAAAACAGCATTAAAAATGATTGCATGCTTGAAAATTAAGCATACAATCGCCATCAATAACACAGTGGGATATATATCCCTCGTTATACTCATTTTATTAATAGGAAAAAATAAATGGCGAAAAAAAGCAAAGCAAAAGCGGTTAACAAATCCGCAGTAGACACTGGGCGCGGTGTGATAAAACACAACGCATTGGCAGCACTGGTAACCTCTAAAGTATTTAAACCGCAAGTGGTTAAAGCCAAAAAAGGCAAAGGCTCGTTTAAACGCAGTAACAAACATGCAGGACAAGAGTCCTATTTAATCGCGGCTTAAATAGCACCGATCAAATAGGGATTTTGTTGCGAGTTAGCTAAGTGTTTGCTGAAATAAGGCGGGCTTCGGGCTTCGGGCTTCGGGCTTCGGGCTTCGAGCATAGAGCTATGCTTCATAATTTTAATCCTGGGGCGATGTAAAATCGCTGCTATCGGCCTATGTTTGGCTTTTTACTTCCTCTAAAGCGCAGCGCCTCATAACCTCTTTGTGAATAAATCAGTTAGAAGATGTTTGCACAAAGAGAAGAGAATGAGGAGAAAATGAGCAGACAAAAAATACGGACTTTTGATTGTATGCATCTAATTATACTTAATAATTTTAATTCTGACGCGATATAAAATCGCTGTTACCGCTTTATATATGGCTTTATATTTCCTCTTTCAGCGCAGCGTCTCATAACCTCTTTGTAAATAAATCACTTAAAACATGTTTGCACAAAGAAAAGTGAGTGAGGGTTAATGTGAAAATATAAAAACAGGAATGCTCTTCCCGTAGCTCTTAGCTCGCTATCAAAACATGAAGGGCGCGGTAGGTTTTAAACCTATCGCGCCTTTTTATTATTTAACTAGCATCCAGATACCGGCTGCTATCATAAATAGGTTTTCGGTTAGTGAAATAAAGCCAAGCGGTACATTGCTATCGCCGCCAACACAGGCACATTTAAGTTCGCGTTTGTCTATATACACGGCTTTAATCACGGATATTGCGCCGACACTACCAATCAACAAAGAGATAGGTGCAACCCAGTAAACCGGAAGTGCTGCAATCATGGCCACGCCAACAAAGGCTTCTAAAAATGGATATACATAAGCGTAAGGAATCACTTTCATGGCAAGTAAGTCGTAAGTGATAAAGGAATTTGAAAAACTGTTTAAATCTTGCAGCTTTTGAATGGCCAGTACCGCCATGGTTAATGCCACGAAAAGCTCAAGTGTATACATGCTTAGCCCTGCACCACTTAACGAAAAAGCTAAACTGAGCAACAAGGTAACCGCAAAAATCGCTATCACAGGGGTATAGGTTGTACCTTGCTGACCGGCAGGCGATTTATTAAAGAAACTTCTAAGCTCATCGTAGCCACCGATGCGCTTATCATCCATAAACGTTTGTGGTGTTGTTTCTACGTCGTGTTGCTGTTTAAACGCATCGGTTTGCGCTCTTGAGGTGAGTAAGTGATCGTCTACTTCAAAGCCTTGACGTTCAAGTAAATCTTTAGATTTTAAACCAAATGGGCAAATATGTTCATCGGTTGCCATTCTATACAATTGGGCTGACTTGGCCATATTTTACTCCTGTATATTTATACCAATTTGCAATAATACTTAATCATTTTGAGGGGGCAAATCAGACGCTCACAGACGTTAAAAACGTCTCATTTAGAACAACTAAATAACGAAATTTTTTGCCTTGCTATCGACACGATTTTCCTCCCTCAAAATAGCTCAGTTAATTAAGCGAATTGGTATTGGAAAGGTTAACTGAGTTATATAACCTTGAAAGATCAACAGGCCCTAAGTGTAAAATTTACAACATGTGCCGTTTTATTGTTAATTAACTCAGTGGTACAGGCTATGCGTTCAAAAATCAGGCCGCTTTTAATGCTTTAAGCGCTGAAGGGGACTTGCAGCGCGTGCCAGCTAATTAATTATAAAGCTATAGGAGGGGCTGTTGAATCTCTGACAACCAGTTCTGGTGTGTATAGTTTAATAATATCGCGGTCATTGCCATTACGAATTTGCGCTATCAGTAAGCTGGCTGCATCTTCAGCAATTTTATTATTTGGCTGATGCGCTGTAGTGAGCTTTGGCCATGTTTGGCGTGAGAATGGGCTATCCTCAAACCCTGTAATAGAAAGCTCGCTGGGTATATCAATGTTCATTAATCTGGCTGCAAATAACGCACCGGCGGCAATTTCATCGTTACATGAGACGATAGCGGTTGGCCTGTTTTGTTGATTAATGAGTGTTTTAGCACCCTCAACCCCGGATTCAAATGAGTATTCGCCATCAATAATTAAGCTAGGGTCTATAGTAATGTCGTATTGTTTTAAAGCCGCTTTGTAGCCCTCTAAGCGCTCTTTGGTGGAGTTATGTTCGCTGCCCCCAGCTAAAAAGCCAATGCGTGTATGGCCATTATTTATAAGGTGTTCGGTAATTGATTTAGAGGCGAGGTTATCGTCAATCATAATACAGGGCGTTAATGTATCGGGGGCGTCGTGCCCCGATAAAATACGCACTACTTTTAGGTCAAGCTGTGTCAGCTTTTCAACAAAATGTGGCATCTCTGAAAATGGCGGCGTGAGTAAAATACCGGCAATTCGGGTGCGTTTTATCATGCTGGTTATTTCGTCAATAATATGTGCTTCTTTGGCATCGCATGGGTGGATAAGTAGTTCAAACCCTTGCTTTTTACACGCATCTAAAATGCCGTTTTGCATATCTATAATATAGTAGGCATTTGGATTGTCGTAAATGTAAGCAATGCTGTAAGCTTTTGTTCCTGCGAGACTTCTTGCAGCAAGGTTAGGCTGAAAGTTCAACTTTTTAACCGACGCCATGACTTTCTCACGGGTGTTGTCACGCACCGAGGTTTCGTTATTTATTACTCGTGATACCGTTTTTATTGATACCCCGGCATCTTTTGCCACGTCGTTTATTGTTGTTCTCATAGGCTTAATAGACCTTTACATATCATTTTGGGTACTAATTTATCTTTATCGGTTAACAACTACAGCAAAAGCAGTTAACAGTGCTCGGTTTTTATTATTTGACGGCTAAATTATAAAGACATCATTGAATATTAACAGTTAATTTATACGCCTTTCTTGTGAGAATGGTAGATAAAGTTTTAGGTAATAATTTAGTAATATTTAAATTTAATTTAAATACAATAGTTTAAAAGAATATTAAGCACATACATGTAAATTTTTTGTATCTTTTTTGCCCTTCTGTGTAGCTATAAAAGAAAAAAAAGGATACATTAACAATTTGATGACAGCGTTGTCATAAGTTGGTGCGCGCTGTTAATTATTATTTAAACCCTAAGGTAGCGGATTGTGTGCGCTAAGGTAGCAATTGCTAGATGTGAATAGTGATTGATTTAAAAGCGGGATTAATTTAAGTATCTGAAAGAGATACTTGAGTGACTAATTAATAACAATAGAGGGAAAGTAGCGAATGAAGATTAAATCATTACTGACAGCATGCTGCTTAGCACTGGGTTTGAGTGCGTGTCAGGGCAATGTTGATGAAAAAAATACGGTATCGGTTCAGCTAAGTCCCGCAAACGATAGCGCCGTAGAGTTACTTGCTAAAACGTTACAAATAAAATATCAGCAGGTTGATAACCGCCCATCAGCTCAGTGCGATCCAAATATTGAAAACGGTCACTGTTTTAAAGCGTATTTACATTTAACCGCCAACTCGGCGATTAACGTTGACCAATGGAAAATTTACTTTAGTCAAATTACACCGATTCAAACGGCGATTAGCGATGAATTTACTATTAAACGCGTTAATGGCGACATTCATGTCATTGAGCTTAAAGACGGGTTTACTGGCTTTAAAGCGGGTGAGACTAAAACGATTACTTTTTATGCGCATTTTTGGTCATTATCGCAAAGCGACGCAATTCCTAATTATATAGTTGTTAATAATAATGACACCGCTAAAGTGATTGAAAGCACAAAACCTAAAATTGACCCAGAGACAGGGTTAGAGGTGTTGCCACATGTTATGCCTTACACCGATTATGAACGTCAGTTTAAGCGTACCGCGAATGATAAAACGCAGTGGCTTAGCGCTGAGCGCTTGTTTGAGCGCAATGAAAAATATGACTTTTCTGCTTATTTAACGTCGCAAAATCAAGTGAGCAATGTGATTGCTCAACAAATTATTCCGACCCCACGTTTTAGCGAATTTAGCCAAACTCAAACGCTAGATATAAGCCAAGGGCTTAATATTAACTACTCAGGAATAGATAAAACACACTTATCTGCCGCAACACAAAGGTTAGCACTACTAGGTATTAATATAAGCGATGATGCAGCGGCCATTAAGGTCACACTTAATACAGTAACTAAAAATGATGAATTTGAAGGCAGCTATAAGTTAGCGATTAAAGCTGATGAAATTGTGATTAATGCCGCTGATGAAACGGGCATTTTTTATGCTTTGCAAAGCTTAGCGAGTTTGTATCAGGTTAACAGTAATATGTTACCTGTGGGAGAAGTAATTGATGCACCGCATTATCAGTTTAGAGGTGTGTTGGTGGATGTTGCGCGTAACTTTCGCGACAAAGGCTTTATTTTAAAGCTGCTTGATCAAATGGCGGCTTATAAACTTAATAAGCTGCATTTACATTTAGGTGATGATGAAGGTTGGCGTATAGAAATCCCATCACTTCCTGAACTTACAGATATAGGGGCGAAGCGTTGTTTTGATCAAAGCGAGCAACAATGTTTAATGCCACAGTTGGGCGCAGGGCTTGATACTTCAAGTGCAGCAAACGGCTATTATTCGGTGGCTGATTATCAAGAAATACTTAAAGCGGCGAGTGCGCGTCATATTCAAGTGATCCCATCACTTGATATGCCAGGGCATTCTCGCGCTGCAATTAAAGCCATGCAAGCGCGTTATAATAAATACATAAAACAAGGCGATAAACAAAAAGCCGAGCAGTTTTTACTTTATGATCCGCTTGATACAACCGTGTATTCGTCGGTACAGCACTATAACGACAATACGATTAATGTGTGTTTAGACTCATCGTATGCGTTTATTCGTGAAGTAATGGAACAGGTAAAAGGCATACACAGTGATGCACAGCATCCGTTAACCCGTTATCACATAGGCGCCGATGAAACCGCCGGAGCGTGGGTTGACTCACCAGCTTGTGCTGATTTTATTAAACAAAATAAGTTAGAAATTACTGAAGCGAGTCAGCTGGGCAGCTATTTTATTGAACGTATTGCGAATATGTTGGCTGATATGAATATTGAAACTGCTGCATGGAGCGATGGTTTATCGCATACTAACCCAGAGAATATGCCAGAGGTTGTACAAGGTAATAGCTGGGATTTATTAATGTGGAACGGCCATCAACGTGCCCATGAATTTGCTAATAGAAATTGGCAAGTGGTGCTCTCGTCGCCAGATGTGCTGTATTTTGACTTTCCGTATGAAGCAGACCCACAAGAACACGGTTATTACTGGGCTTCAAGGCATATAAATACCGAAAAAATATTTCAGTTTATGCCAGATAATTTACCTATTCATGCTGAATTTTGGCTCGATAGAGAAGATAATCCCTATGTCGCTGATGACACGTTACAGCGTGATGAGCAAGGCAAGGTAGTATCAGCGCCTTTGGCAAAAGATAAACGCTTTATTGGTATTCAAGGGCAGTTATGGAGTGAAAATACGCGCACCAATAATATGGCCGAATATAAGCTCTTCCCACGGTTATTATCGTTGGCACAAAGAGCATGGCATAAGGCAGATTGGGCGGTACCGTATGATCACAATGGCTTTGTTTATAGCCAACAAACAAATCGCTTTAGCTCAGCATTAAAACAGCAGCGCGATCAGCAATGGCAGACTTTTGCAGCCACAATGGGACTAAAAGAATTTCCTAAGCTAGAAATGGCTGATGTGCATTATCGTCTTGCAAATGCGGGCGCAAAAATTGAGAACGGCATGTTGTACGCCAATATTGCCTACCCTGGTTTGGTAATTGAATACAAACAAGGAAGCGGCCAATGGCAAACCTATAAACAACCCGTCAAAGTAACACAAGATGTATGGATTCGCTCTAAGATTCCATCAGCAAGTCGTGTAAGCAGAAAGCTCAAAGTAACGCACCGATAAGGTGCGTTTTGCTTTAAATTATTGAAGATGAAAGAAGTTATTTATTTGTAAATAAAAATAATGACAACGCTGTCATTTGTGCTAGTATAAGATTAATACAGTATGACAGTCCGGTTTTATTTTCAGTGTTTTGCAAAACGGTCGAACAAATTAAGAGGCAAAAATGATCACCAACAATATTAATAACAATGAACTCTTTGTGGGGATCGATGGCGGTGGCACTAAATGTAAAGCAATTATCGTCAATAGCTGTAATGAAATAGTAGGCACCGGTGTGGCAGGCCCTGGTAACCCGTTACATGGATTTAGCCAAGCAACGCATTCCATTGAGCAATCAGCGCGTTTAGCCTTGCAAGATGCAGGACTCAAAGAGACGCCTTTATCTGCATTAATCGCAGGGGTTGGCCTGGCGGGAGTTAACTTACCAAGTTTGCATAATCAAATGACCCAGTGGCAACACCCATTTAAAACTATGCATTTAACGACTGATTTACTCATTGCTTGTATGGGCGCTCATCAAGGTAGTGATGGCGCAGTGATGATTGCAGGTACTGGCTCGTGTGGATTTTCATACGTTAATGGTCAATCGTTTATGATTGGTGGTCATGGTTTCCCGCATGGCGATAAAGGCAGCGGTGCATGGATAGGCTTTACTGCTTGTCAGCAGGTGTTGTTAAGCCTAGACAAGTTAATCCCAAGTGGTGCGCTTACTAATTTGATTATGAAGTATTTAGAAGTGCGTGATGCAATGCAACTAGTTGAAGTGATTGCGAATAAACCAGCCGCCTTTTTTGCGCAACTTGCAGGTTGTGTTTTTCAATCAGCACAAGCAAACGATGCCATTGCGATTGCCATTTTAAAAGAAGGTGGCGCTTATTTAAGCGACATTGCACGACAATTATTAGATAAAAAGCCACCAAGGCTTTCGTTTATTGGTGGCTTATCAGCCGTGATGACAACATGGTTAGATCCAGACATTCAAGCTATTTTATCAGCCCCATTATCGTCACCAGAAATGGGGTCTGTACTTTACGCTAAACAACAGCACGTTAATTACAGCAGCCAGGAGTTATGATGTTTAACACCCTAATGGAAAAAGAAGCGGCGCAAACGCCAAATGTTATTGAAAAGCAAATTATTGCCAACCAACCTTTAGTGGAAAAAATTGGTCATAAGCTTCGCGATATGGCCCCTAAGGTGGTGATGATGATTGGTCGCGGTTCATCAGATCATGCTGGCGTTTTTGGTAAATACTTAATTGAAATTGAAGCCGGTGTACCGGTCAGTTCAGCAGCGCCATCAGTGGCGAGTGTATATGGTAAAACATTAAAGCTTGAAGGCGCTGTGGTGATTGTAATTTCTCAATCAGGACGCAGCCCAGATATTCTCGCTCAAGCAAAAATGGCGAAAGAGGCGGGCGCTTATTGTATTGCACTGGTTAACGATGAAGCGTCACCATTGCAAGACATAGTAGATGATTTTGTCCCCCTTAAAGCCGGTGATGAAATTTCGGTGGCGGCAACAAAAAGTTACTTAGCCACGTTATCGGCATTGGTACATATTGTTGCTAATTGGACGCAAAATGAGTCATTATTACAAGGGCTTAAAGAGCTGCCTAGCGCGCTTGATGCAATGATAGACTCGCCAACTCAGTTACAGCCTAGTGAGTTTGCAAACATTAAGAACATGGTGGTATTAGCCCGTGGTTTAGGGTTTTCTATCTCAAAAGAAATGGCACTTAAGCTTAAAGAAGTGTGTGCTATTCATGCTGAGTCATTCAGTAGTGCAGAATTTTTACATGGTCCGGTAACCTTAGTTGAGCAAGGGTTAGTGATTTTAGATTGCTCGGTTGATGATGAAACTAAAGAGTCACATCAGCAGCAAATTGCTGAGGTTAAAAAACGCGGTGCACACGTGATTAGCCTTAATCAAAACGGTATTAACGTACACCCTCGATTAGCGCCATTTTTAGTATTGCAGCGTTTTTATCTTGATGTGGCAAAAGTAGCGTCAAGCCGTGGTTTTAACCCTGATGAGCCTAAGGGGCTTAAAAAAGTAACAAGGACATTATAAATGTCAGTAAAACGTATTCATGTAGCAGAGTTTTTTGATGGCGAGCAATTTGTTAACGACAAAGTGTTGAGCATTGATGCGGGTATTATTACGGCAATAGATGATAACGTGCAACAGGCAGATGAGCACCTAACGGGGTTAGTTGCGCCAGGCTTTATTGACTTGCAAGTGAATGGTGGCGGTGGTGTATTGTTTAATCGTACTAGCAGTGTTGCTGGGGTTAAACAAATGCTGCTGGCACATGCCAAGTATGGCACAACTGCCATGTTGCCGACTTTAATTACTGACACGGTTGAAGTGATGCACCAAGCAGCCGATGTCATTGCTGATGCTATTGCTTTGCAGACTCCCGGTATTATTGGCATTCACTTTGAAGGCCCGCACTTATCTGTTGCAAAAAAAGGCGCTCATAGTGCTGATTATATTCGCCCTATTTCTGAACAAGAATGGCAGGTATTATCTCGCCAAGATTTAGGTAAAGTGGTGGTAACAGTTGCACCTGAAAATGTTCTGCCAAGTGATATCGCTAAAATGCGTGAGGTAGGCATACACGTTTGTTTAGGTCATACCAATGCAAGCTTTGCTCAAGCTCAGCGCGCGGTTGATGCTGGCGCAACCGGATTTACGCATTTATATAATGCTATGTCGCCATTACAGGGGCGTGAGCCAGGTGTTGTAGGCTGTGCATTATTAAACGATGACACCTATTGCGGCCTAATTGTTGATGGGCATCATGTTGATTACGCTGCATGTCAGCTTGCGTTAAAAGCAAAGCCAATGGGTCGTGTTTTTTTAGTCACTGATGCGATGCCACCAGTGGGTACGAATGACACCGAATTTGCTTTTTTTGACCGTACCGTCACCTTAGATAATGGTAAGCTCACCTCTACCACGGGTGAACTGGCAGGATCTGCGCTTGATATGGCAACCGCAGTAAGAAATACAGTAACCCATTTAAAGCAGCCATTAGCGCAAGCGCTTAATATGGCAAGTTTATATCCTGCTCAGTATTTACAGTTGCCCGCCACACACGGGCGATTAATACCGGGCAGTCCAGCAGATTTTGTACAATTAAACACACAACAACAAGTCATTAGCACGTGGATTGGCGGCGCTCAGGTTTGTTAACAACATAATAAATATAAATAAAGGAAAATAACATGACAACCAATGTTATGGATACGTCCAAAAATAGTAGCGTGGTTCCAATGGCCATTGTTGCGGTATTATTTTTTATACTGGGCTTTGCTACTTGGCTAAATGGCTCATTAATGCCGTATTTAAGTCAGATTTTACAGTTAACTCCGTTTCAAGGGTCGTTAATTTTATTTTCCTTTTATATTGCCGTCACCTTTACTGCGCTTCCCTCGGCCGTGTTAATTAAAAAAGTTGGCTATAAGAATGGGATGGCGCTTGGCATGGGGTGTATGATGTTAGCGGGTTTACTGTTCATTCCTGCTGCTATGTCACAGTTTTTTCCTCTGTTTTTATTAGCCCAGTTGGTGATGGGGGCAGGTCAAACTCTATTACAAACTGCGGTTAACCCGTACGTAGTGCGTTTAGGGCCAGAAGAGTCGGCTGCTGTGCGTATTAGTATTATGGGTATTTTAAATAAAGGCGCAGGGGTTATTTCTCCGATGGTATTTACCGCCTTAATTTTAAGCAACTTTACCGGTACGGTAGGCACAGAGCTTAGCCAAGAGCAAGTTGATGATATGGCCAACGGCCTTATTTTACCTTACTTAGGCATGGCCATATTTATTGGTTTATTAGCTTTTGCGGTTAAAAAGTCGCCGCTACCTGAACTTATTAATGATGAAGTTGAAGCAATAAACGATAAGGGTGAAATTCGTGAAACACTCTCTCATCCAAACTTAGTGTTAGGCGCTATTGCGATATTCTTGTACGTGGCGGTTGAGGTTATTGCAGGCGATACCATAGGTACTTTTGCACTATCGCTGGGAGTCGAAAAATATGGGGTAATGACCTCATACACTATGATGTTTATGGTGTTTGGTTATATTTTAGGTATTTTACTTATCCCTAAATTTATTTCTCAGCAGAGCGCTTTAACCGCATCGGCTGTATTAGGGATTGTTATTACATTATGTATTTTACTGCTCGATGCACAGTCGTTTGTTATTGCCAATGCGCTATTGGTGCCTTTAGGCGGCGCTAATTTGCCTGATGTTTTACTGCTGATTGCCTTTTTAGGCTTAGCAAACGCGATTGTTTGGCCTGCGGTGTTCCCACTAGCATTATCAGGATTGGGTAAACTTACTAGTACTGGTTCTGCGCTTTTAATCATGGGGATTGCCGGAGGTGCATTTGGTCCCGTTTTATGGGGGCTACTGAGTGGCTTTACCTCGTTACAAACAGGCTACTCGGTGTTGTTACCTTGTTATCTATTCATATTATTTTATGCCGTGAAAGGCCATAAAATGAAAAAGCAATAACCTCCACCAGCTATCCCTAGCTCAGTGCACTTTGCAGTATAAAGTGCACTGATTATCAGCTTAATCGCGTTACTTTAAGTTTTATCCTACCGGCATTCGCACCATAAAAACGACTTAAATCATTAGCAAAAGGGCAAAACTCTCCCGATTTTTTAATGGTTATTTCAACGCCTTCAGCAATTTCAAAGGCATGTTCATCGCTTTGACCAATCGTGCCGATCAAGCTAAACCACTGCGCTGTAGCTAAACGTCTAAATGGCTCAAGTAATGCCATGGGGATTTCTTTAACGCCGAGTTGCACGTTATCGCGATGCCACCCAGAAGGAGAGCACTTTATACCATCGTCATACCAATATTGATTAGGATAAGGTGTAAAACGGTAGGTCGCACCTTGGGCAAGCATTAAGCCGGTGGCGTTGTAGGCTTCACTGGCATATACCATCACATCTTGGCTTTGGTTTATGCTAAGTAAACTCATATTTTGGTTGGCTAGCATTATATGGGCACTGAGTCCCATAAAGTTTAACGTGCTGTCGTCGCTGTAAATCATTTTATAATGTAAGTTTTTTAACGATTCGGGGCGATAGCTGGTTAGTTTATTAATTCGCTGTGCAACACTGTGATGTATTAATGGGGCGACGTGGCTGATTTCATCGTCAATTAATACACAGCACTGCCTATCAACAAGTTTAAAAAATGGGTTTAGCCAAAAGTAATTTTGCTGATGACTTAACGCCAGTGGATCGGGAATAACAGTCACATCGTCTTGGGCAACCAAGTTACTCTCAGGTAAAAGGTTTTCGTAATCAATGTCATGACTGGTTAGCAATGAAACTGACAGCGGCTGAGCAATAAGCCACTCAAGTGCATAACGCAAGCAAATATCGGCAAGTCCATCGCGATAGTAGCCGCCTCCCACATCGGAATGGGCTCCTGCGAACCACAGCTCGGTAATGTTAGCTTGCTGGTTCATTAACGTCGGTTCAAAGGCGCGACGTTTTTCATCAAGCGCTACACAGTGCAGCGCCTCAGAGACATTACTGGCAATGGTGTGATTTTCAAAAATAACATGCTCTGCACCCCAAGTGGCTTTACTCACCTTTGACATGCCAATCGAGGCCACTGTATCAAACACACATAAATACACCTTTTCATGTATGAGAGGCTCTAAGCACTTTGCAAATCGCCGCGCTAATGCAGCGCCTCGGCTAAAGCCGGTAAGTAGTAGGGTATCGCCGCTTTGGTAATGCTGTTTAAAATCATTAATAGCTTGATTTAAAATGCTGGCTACATCGTCTGAACGTGGAGCGAGTGCTTGATTTAAAATTCGTTTTAAACGACTGCCTTTAGTGCCTATGCCTTGGTAATAAAAACTTAACTGTTTGGAAAATGGGGTGGTGGGAGAATCATCAAGTTTACCACCGAGCAATAAGTGTAGTTTTAAAATATTAGAAATACTGGCGTCTTCTTTAAAATGCTCTGTACTAAACTGATCTGCGTCTCGGGGTTCACTGCCGGTACCATCAAAATTAAAAATAAGCGTTTTATCCGACATAGCCTGTTTCCTTAAAATTTTTGTGTACTTTATATAGCTAATATTAAAAATTAAAGACAGTGGTAACTTAAATTACCACTGTCTTTAATTTTGGCTAGTGCAGCTTCATTTTAGGACGCACAACACGCAGCACTTTTTCGCTGATCCACAAAGCAAAGGTTTTGGCACTGCCATGAATAGCGCGCTGATGCATTCTATATAATGAAATATACATAAAGCGGGCAATTTTACCTTCAATAAAAAAGCTATTACTGGTTAGGTTACCCATTAAGCTGCCTACTGTGCTGTAGCGCGATAAATTAACCAGTGAGCCATGGTCGTTATACTCGAATTTTTTAAGGGGCTGCTCACGTAATGTGGCGATTAAGTTTTTTTCAACGCATTGTGCCATTTGATGTGCCGATTGTGCGCGTGGCGGCACTTGTGTACCATCATCTTGCGTAAACGCGCAGCAATCACCGAGCACATATATTTGTGGGTCAAGGTTGCTTTGTAAGTACTCGTTTACTTTTATTTGGTTATTACGAGTCAGCTCAAAAATACCCAGCTCTTTAATAAAGTCAGGTGCTTTTACGCCCGCGGCCCACACCATAATATCCGCATTTATTTGCTCATCATCATTGGTGATAAAGCCATGTTCGGTTGCTTGTTTAACTTGGGTATTTTCCCGAACGGTGACGCCTAATCTTAATAACTCACGCTTGGCCGAACTGGCAATTCGCTCAGACAGCGCCGGAAGAATCCTGGGGCCCGCTTCAATCAGATGAATATGTAAACGCTTAGCCGACATATTAGTTAAACCGTATATTTTTAGTAAATCAGAAACATGATACAGCTCAGCCGAGAGCTCAACCCCAGTTGCTCCACCGCCAACAATGGCGATATTTAATGAGTGTAATGGGTCATCGTCTTGATGAAGGCGAGTAAAGTTATCCAGCAGCGCGTGTTGAAAGCGCTCTGCTTGTTGATTTGAATCTAGGTAAAAACAATGCTCTTTAATGCCTGGCGTATTAAAGTCGTTACTCACACTGCCAATAGCAATAACTAAATGATCATAGTGAACGGTGCGTTTAGGTAAAATTTGATGCCCTAACTCGTCATATAGAGGGCTTAAGGTGATGGTTTTATTGTTGTTATCGAGGTTGCAAAAGGTACCAAGTTGAAAGTTATAGTGATGTTTGGCAGCATGCGCGGAGTAAACAACCCCATCTAAATCGGCATCAATAGAGCCAGTTGCAACCTCGTGCAATAACGGTTTCCATATATGAGTGCGATTTTTATCGATGAGTAATATATTTGCGTGTTGTTTCTTTCCTAGTTTGTGACCTAACTGAGTTGCTAGCTCCAGCCCACCAGCGCCACCGCCGATGATGATGATTTTTGGTATGGTTATATCCATGACTATGCCCTTAAAAATAATATACCGAAGCAATTTCTGTACGTTGATTTTTAAAATGACTTGGGTATCAAAAAATTATTTTGGCAAAGCACGTTTTTATGGGGCTATAGTGTGCGCCTAATTAAAGGATATGTCAGCAATAAATCACGTCATTTGATGTATACTGATATGCAAATATTTCATCTACTGCGCATTTACAGCATTTATGGGCACCGACATAAAAAGGACGCTTTTATGAGTACCTCGCTAGTTCAGTCTCTTGAGCAACATTTTGGTTTTAATCAGTTTAGAGCAGGACAACAACAAACCATAGAGCAGCTGCTAAATGGCCAATCATCATTGGCAATATTTCCTACAGGATCGGGTAAGTCGTTGTGCTATCAACTCACCGCGTTACATTTACCGCATTTAACGCTGGTGGTATCGCCGTTATTGGCCTTGATGAAAGATCAAATTAGCTTTTTAAATAGCAAAGGAATCTATGCCGCCAGCCTCGACTCAAGCCAAGACCAAATGCAAAGTAGCACTGTAATGAACGACGTACGAAGTGGTAAAGTTAAAGTGTTAATGGTGTCGGTTGAGCGCTTTAAAAACGAACGCTTTAGGGAGTTTATAAGCCAAGTGGCGCTTTCTATGTTGGTTGTTGACGAAGCGCATTGTATATCTGAATGGGGGCATAACTTTAGACCCGATTACTTAAAACTACCTCGTTATCGTGAAGAGCTAAATATTCCGTTAGTGCTACTATTAACCGCTACCGCCACTAAAAAAGTAAAACGCGATATGGCCGAGCGCTTTGCTATTGAGCCACAATGTATTGTGCAAACGGGGTTTTATCGCGCTAATTTAGATTTAAATGTGCTGAGTGTTAAAACGGCGGATAAAAACAATGAGCTTACTAAAATTGTCCGTGCGCAAACCGGCCCCGGTATTGTGTATGTCACGCTGCAGCAAAGTGCTGAGCAAGTGGCCAATATGTTAAGCGCGCAGGGCCTGCAAGCAGTGGCGTATCATGCAGGGCTTGAAGACACCCTACGCGGGCAAATTCAAGACGATTTTATGGCAGGCAAAATAAATGTAGTGGTTGCTACCATTGCCTTTGGTATGGGGGTTGATAAATCAGACATACGCTTTGTAATTCACTACGATTTACCTAAATCAATAGAAAACTACAGCCAAGAAATTGGCCGCGCAGGGCGTGACGGCAACCCATCAAATTGTTATACCTTGGCTAATTTAGATGGCTTAAATACAGTAGAAAACTTTATTTACGGCGATACCCCAGAGTACAGCAGTATTGAATATGTTATTAACGATATTCGCCAAGCTCAACAGCAATGGGAAATGCAAGAATATAGCCTTTCAAGCGAGAGTAATATTCGCCAACTTGCCCTTAAAACCTTGCTGGTACAGCTTGAAATGCAAGGCGCAATAACCCCGCAGTATGCTTATTATGCCGATTTTAAGTATAAATTTTTGGTTGATAAAAATGAGTTACTTAGCCAGTTTGATGAGCAGCGCCAAGCTTTTTTAACACAAATATTTAGTCATACCGACTTTAAAAAAATATGGGGCACACTTAATTTTGACTCCCTAACGCAAGCCGCGCAGGTTGACCGTAAACGTGTGGTAGCCGCGCTTGACTATTTGGCTGAAAAAAACCTTATCACCCTTGAAACCAAACGTATTACTCACGTGTACAAAGTGCATAGCGAGGTGATTAATAATCCTGCACTTGCCCAGCAGTTACACGATTATTTTACCGATAAAGAGCAAGCGGAAATAAAACGGATTGCTGCTTTAGTACGCTTTTTTGAGCTGCAATCTTGCTTAAGCTATAACTTAGCCCGTTACTTTGATGATGCGAATGCGCCACAGCAGTGTGGACATTGCTCGGTGTGTCGTGGGCATTCAGTTAAGCTTGAATATTCAATTCCCCCTGCAACGATTGATACAGCGCTTATTTATCAAAAGGTCGATGAGTTTTTAGCGCACATGGCAACTAAAGGTGTACACAATGTGGGTATTGAAACCCAATGCCGGTTTTTAGCGGGAATGAGCGTGCCACTGTTTGCGCGTAATAAAGTACGTCAACTAAGTGGTTTTGCACTGTGCGAGCAACAGCGCTACAGCGAAATTAAAGGGACATTGCTATCAAGGTCGATGGCTAAATAATATTAGAAATCAGTATAAAAATAAAAGAGTGTTAATTTTTTGTTTCTTTTTCTTGCTTTACTATACTCAAGTTGGCTATGACAGCCATTATAATAATGAGGTGATCAATGAAACTGCAAAAAATTATACTATTGGGAGCATTTATATCAGCAAGTAGTTATGCTGAAATTAATATTTCGGGTTTTGCAAGTATTAATGCAGGTAAGGTACTGAGCGGTACAGGTGTCCCGCAATATGGCGTTGAACCAACATTTCTTGCGGACTATCCAAATGTTAGTGCATACACTGAAGATTTATCCTTTTCGCCAGAGTCTTTGATTGGATTACAGGTATCAGGCGATTTGGGTGAAGGTCTTTCTGTAACAGGTCAGCTAGTTGCCAGAGGAGTCAACGACTTTGAGGCAAATTTTGAATGGGCTTATATTTCTTACGATATTAATGATAATTGGACTATTCAAGCAGGTAAGAAGCGTTTACCACTATTTTACTACTCAGACTTTTTCGATGTAGGTTATGCATATGTATGGATGCGAGCCCCTGCAGATAACTATACATGGCAAGTATTTAACTACGAGGGCGTTAATTTACTCTACTCAGGTTCTATAGGTGACTGGGGAGTGTCTGCGAATATTTATACCGGTAAAGAGGACGATGACGATAACAAGCTATTATCAGACTTCTTCTTTCAAGAGCCAACAAGAGAAATTTGGGAAGATATGTTAGGCGGCGTACTGTTACTAAATCGTGACTGGCTCGAACTAAGAGTGACCCACATGCAATACACCAACAAGCGTTTTCGTGCGGGTGAACCGGTTTTGTGGGACGGCAAAGATAGCAGAGATGGTAAATTTTATGGTTTAGCTGCAAATCTTGATTTTGGTGATTTTTTCGTTTTAAGTGAGCTTAACCGCTTAGACTTAGATGGTAATCTCGACACTTATATGATCAGTGCGGGCTATCGTTTTGACTCTATTACACCTTATGTCATGTTTTCAGACTTCGAACAAGAAGGTGAAGGTGATACAGAACAGCATAATACATTTGCTGTTGGTGTGAGGTGGGACTTTCATCCGTCAGCTGCATTTAAAGTGCAATACGATAGAGTCAAAGATGACTCGTTTGATTTAGCTGTGGCCGGTGATAGTAAAGCTATCACGCTTGGTGTCGATGTTGTATTTTAAGGAGAGGTAAAATGAAAAAATTAATATTAAGTGTAATATTCCTGTTTACGAACTTCGCCTATGCAGATTTTGCTATTATCGTGCATCCTTCAAATGAAAGTAGCTTTGATGAGTCTGTTATCAGCCGAATTTATACAGGAAAAGAAAAGTCATTTAGCAATGGCAATAAGATCATTCCAATATCTCAAGAACCAAGTAGTGCTGCAACCGAGCAATTTAATAGTAAATTACTTAATAAAACGTCTTCTCAGTTAAAAGCATATTGGTCAAAACTAATTTTTACAGGAAAGGGCACACCACCTAAAGAGTTAGAAAATGACAGTGAAGTAATCAAAATGGTCGCAGCTAACCCTGACACCATTGGCTTTGTCTCTTCATCAGCTGTATCGGATAACGTTAAAGTGGTTTTCAATTTTTAATCTTAAATAAGCGTGCTGGTTAATCAGCACGCTTTTTTAGTGATTAGTTAATTACAATATAACGATGTTTAATATCTGACGTTATTTTACTGTCACCCTTGCCTCGCTCGTGTATCCTATAGCTTGTATATCATTTATCAAAAGTCTGTATGCCAAACTCAATCATTGCTGTTGAAAATATCAATACCCAACCAGTCACTTGCGCTAACTGCCAAGCGTGTTGCTGCCAATTAGAAGTGCGTATTGTCACTGATACCGGTGTTCCTTTTCGATATATTGATTACGACAAATGGGGCAGTGAGGTCATGAAGCGCGGCGACGATGGCTGGTGCGAAGCACTTGATAGAAATACCCTCATGTGTACTATTTACGAAAATCGCCCATTAACGTGTCGAGAATTTGAAATGGCATCGGGTGAGTGTATTACTGAGCGGGAGCTAGCGGGTATTTAAAACGCGGGCTGATTAACCCGCGTGAATGTTTGTTAGCCAATAGAGAGTTGCGCGCTTGGGTATCTTAGCTTTTTAGTGCGTGGACTTGCTAAAAAATAGGCGATAGTGAGCGGACCTATTCTGCCCATGAACATTAAAAACATAATAATAAACTCTCCCAGTGGTGATAGCGAGGATGTTAAACCACGTGAAAGCCCTACCGTCCCCAGTGCAGATACCGCTTCAAAAGCAACATCTAAAAAAGGCGCATCTTCGACGACTAGTAAGGTAAAAATAGCTAACCAAGTGACTCCTGCTGAAATAATGGTTAAAGCTAATGCTTTATACACAGATTCTTTGTCTATTTCTCGGCGTAACACAGTGACGCCTTTGTCACGTCTTAGGTAGCTATAGGTTGCTAAAATTAAAACGATAAACGTAACGACTTTAATGCCACTTGCGGTACTTAAAGAGCCGCCACCAATAAACATAAGCATCATAGTTAAAGCGGTGCTGGCATTTTTTAATTCTTCAATAGCAATGGTATTGAATCCCGCAGTACGGGGTGTGACAGCTTGAAACCAAGCAGCTAACCATTTACCTACTTCAGACAGTGGTTGCAGTGTTTTTGGATTATCGTATTCAATCGCGTAAATAAGCAATAATGCAATAACGTTAATAATAACTGTGCTGATCAACATTAATTTACTGTAGGGACTGAGCTTTGCCCAACGCTTTGATTTATATAAATCCATTAATACGGTAAAGCCAAGCCCACCAATAATAAACAAACCGGTAATAGTTAAATTCACAACGGGGTCTTCAACATACTGCATTAAGCTGTTAGGACTCAATGCAAACCCTGCATTGTTGAAAGCGCTAATGGTATAAAAAAGAGCATGAAAAAAGCTTTTCTGTAAACCCATTTCAGGTAGCCAATACAGCGTTAAAATAACAACGCCTATGGATTCTACGATTAGTGCAAACAGTAAAACAGACTTAGCGGTATTGACCAACGTAGATGTATCTGTTTGATTAAAAGCAGCTTTGGTGACTGTTTTTTGAATAAAGCCAACTTTATTACCCAGTGCCATTAAAGTTACAACCGCAAAGGTCATTAACCCCAGACCACCCAGTTGAATTAATAACGCAATAACGCCTTGTCCAAAAGGGGTAAACACTGAACCGGTATCCACTACAACCAGTCCAGTTACAGTCACCGCAGAGGTTGCCGTAAACGCACTTTGTATCCATGAAATAGGCTCATAGGTTGCGAAAGGCAGTTTTAATGCTAATGCTCCTAGCGTTATTAATATTAAAAAACTGCAACATAAAATAAGAGGCGGAGCCGCATTGATTTTTTTATGCCCACTGACTTTGCGCTCAATAGGCGTTTTGAGAGGGTGCCATAAAACCATGATTATAAGAGCCTTGGAGCTAGATAGTTTAATTCGACTCGGCTACCTGATAGCAGTAAGGTGTCGTGGGTATGTAACTCAAAGTCGTCATCAAGTTTGACAAACGTTTGCTTGGCGCGCTTTACCAATAGAGGGTCTACAGTGCCTTTTATTTCTCTGAGTAGATGCCCTAGTTTTGTTTTATGTAGGTGAGCTTTTATACTTACTTCAACAACGTATAAGCCATTGCCTAATGAAATATAGTCGTTCACTATCGGGTAATTAAGCGCTTGTGCAACGCGCACCCCCATTTCTTCCTCAGGGTGAATAATGCGTGTTACACCTAATTTAGAGATAATAGTGTGATGGGCTTTAGTACTCGCTTTTACCCATATTTGCTCAACAGCTAAGTTTTTTAATGCAAGCGTGCACAGAATGCTCGATTGCATATCTTCCCCAATCGCCACTAAAACAGCCTGACTACTCGCTAAATCAAGCTCTTTAAGTGCGGCTTCATCGGTGGAGTCGCAAACGATGGTTTCAGATAAATGCTCAACATACTTTTCGGCGAGTTTTGGGTTACTATCTACGCCAGTCACTGTGTGTCCTAAATGAATTAACTCAAGACTTGCTGCAATGCCGAAGCGACCTAAACCAATCACTGTAAAATGTGCCATATTATTCCTCGTTATTTTTTCCAAAAGCTATGAGTAAAAAGTGCAAAAACAGTAAAATATTCTAACCGGCCCACGATCATAGCGACCGAGAGTATCCAAATACCGGTATCTGAAACGGGTTGAAAGTTAGCGCCAACTTCACCAAACCCAGGGCCAAGTACATTGACGCAAGCAGCTACCGCAGTAAATGCACTCCAAAAATCAAGACCCGTTGCCATAAGTAACATTGTAAACAGTAAGCTTGTACCAACAGCAAAGGTCATAAATGCCATAATTGCATGGCGTACATCTTCTTTAACGGGCGAACCTTGATATTTAAGTGTAAATATCGCTCTTGGATGAAGTAGCTGTTTAATATTGTTATTAATCATTCTGCCAACAATAATGTTACGAATTATTTTATTTCCGCCAGCGGTTGAACCTGCGCAACCACCAAGATAGCCAGCAATTACCAGTAAAAACCCAGCCTCAGCTGGCCAGTCAGTAAAGCCTGCTGCGCCATAATCGGTGCTGGTAATAAAAGAAATAATATGGAATGTGGAGAAACTAAATGCTTCAAGTACATTTGAGTAGCTGTCTTTAAGCAGCAACATGGTGGTTAAAAGAACTGATAAAAATACGACGATATAAATAAAATAACGTGTTTCTTCATCGCGATAATAACTAGTAATGGCTCTTTTGTGCGCCACTTTGAAGTGCAAGGCAAAGTTAATCGCACCTGCAAGCATAAAGACATTAGCTATCCACAGCAGTAAATGGCTGCGGTAATACCACATACTGGCATCATGCGTTGAAAACCCCCCAGTTGAAACTGTGGTAAAGGCATGTGCAATCGCATCGTATAAACTCATTCCGCCAGCGTAATAGGCTAAAATACAAAGTAGCGTGATTGCAAAGTAAACACCCCATAAATAATGCGCGGTACTGGCAACGCGCGGAGTTAATTTTTCGTCTTTAATGGGGCCTGGGGTTTCTGCTTTTAGTAATTTCATGCCACCAATATTCAACATAGGTAAAATAGCCACTACAAAAATTACTATGCCTAAACCGCCCATCCATTGTAAAAATTGTCGATACAATAAAAAGCTAGCAGGCATGTTATCGAGCCCTGATAGCACGGTTGCACCAGTGGTAGTTAAGGCGCTAATTGACTCAAATACTGCATCGCTAAAGTTAACGCCAGTGACAACCAAAATGGGAATAGCGCCTAACACACCGGCTATAATCCACGTTACTGTGGCGTAAATGAGTGCATCTCTGAATGTTGCACCGGTATAATCTGTTTTACGTAAATTGATAAGTAGCATTAAAGCGACTGAGATCATCGTTGCGCCAGAAATAAGAAACGCACTAATAACGCGATCTTTAAAAATAAATAATGAAAGCGCTGCGAATACTAGTTGCACCACTCCCATCCAAATAATAGGAAAGGCGAGTAGTCTTAAGGTGATTTTCCAATTTATCATCAATACGCCTTATCAAATACCTATTGCAGGTAACACGCAATCACTAAAGTTGAGTTGAATATACGGGATCAAATACTAAAGTCAGCGCTGCACTGCAAAGCTTTATAAAGATTTAACGAACGAGATAAAAAACTTTATAAAAACTTTATAGAGGCAATATCGAAAAGGCAGTAACCTAAGTGCTCAAATGTTAGAGGAATAATTAATGAATCAGGTCGAGGCCAAACCAAGGTGGTATAAAGCATTTTTTTTGGCGTTAATAATGCCATTAATTGTGGTTATGGCCATTTTCCCTGTACGTAACTGGTTTACTACTACCGATATTGTAATGCTTCAGTTATTGTGGGTGACTTGGGTTGCTGTACGTAGTAACCGTCGCCTTGCGATACTGACCACCTTAGTAAGTGTCGCATGTACAGATTGGTTTTTTGTTGCCCCTAATTTTACTTTTCATATTGAAAACATAGAATATTTAGTAACTTTTATTGTTATGCTAATTGTTGGTTTTGTGATCAGTCAATTGGCGGGGGAGCTCAGTACTAAAGTCAGAGATGTGCAATTACACGCAAGTAATAGCCGCACCTTGTATGAACTGGCAAAAGACCTAAATAGCCTAGATACGCTGGACGAACAAAAAAAGTACTTTGTACAGCGGATCGGTAAGCATTTAAATGCATCTTGCACATTTATGCCTGCAGCACCGCGAGGCAACAGTGAATTTATATTACTTAGTGAGGCTAACCCGAGCTGGGGCGGGTTTAATTTTACTAAACGGTTAACGCAAGGGCAAAAAGCTTTTGCTGATACCGCTATCTCGCTGCTTTATCAAGTACATGAAAAAACGATATTACGCCAGCAGTCGGCTGCTATTTCGGTGCAAGCGGAATTAGAGCGCGCTAAAAATGCACTTTTACGTAGTTTGTCACATGATTTACGCACACCATTGGCAACTATTATGGGCGCATCCAGCATGCTTGCAGATGATGAAATTACCCTCAGCGACAGCGTGATAAAAGAGCAAGCGAGTAATATTTATGAGCAAAGTAAAATACTTAATCAGCACTTTGATAAAGTCATGGAGTTAAGCCGAGTTAATAAAATGGGTGAAAACCTATGTTGGCAAACAATAAACTTACAAGCATTACTCAGTGAAGCCAAAGCTCGCAGACAGCAGCAACTCACTCATTTTGTTATAGATACCAATATAGACGCTCAGTCAAAATGCATAGGGGATGTGACTTTATTAGAAATTGCGCTAGCTAATATGCTCGAAAATGCATGGCGTTATGGTGATGGGAAGGTGAGCGTTGAATTTACTCAAAGTAGCAATCAGCAAAAGGTATGTTATCAGTTACTTCTCACTAATAACGTGATCACTAAAGCGCAAACAAGTAGCGATGAAGGCGTTGGGCTGGGCAGTATTATTTGTGATGTGGTAGCTAAATTTCACCAAGGTACATTTACATTAACAATTAACAACGAGACACAGATGGCGTACGCAAAATTGATCTGGGAAAAAGACAATGACTAAAATCTTAATATTGGAAGACTCTCCCCCTTTACAAAGCTTTTTAAAAACCTTGTTGCAAGCCAGTGGTTACGAGCTAAGTATTTGTGATAAAGGCTTAGATGGTTTTGCACGTTTAAGTGAGCAAAGTTATGATCTTGTGTTATTAGACTTAGGCTTGTTAGATATGGACGGTCAAGACTGGCTGATTGAGTTTCGACAATGGAGTGCCTTACCTGTTTTGGTGCTGTCAGCGCGAGATGGCGAAGTTGAAAAGGTAACCGCGCTTGATAATGGAGCAAATGACTATATTACCAAACCGTTTAGCGCGAATGAGTTACTCGCCAGAATTCGGGTGTTATTGCGCACCCAAAGTCAGCCGAGTGTGGCGTTTACCTGTGGGAATATAAAAATAGATCCACAAAAGCACATAGTAACCACCTCGGGGAATGAGATAAAACTGACTAAAAAAGAGTACGCAATATTATTATTGCTGTTTCAAAATAAAGATAAAGTACTCACTCATAATGCAATTTTAAGCCATATTTGGGGAGCGCAGTACATAGACCGTCCTGAATATGTGCGGGTACATGTAGCGCAGCTCAGACAAAAACTAGAAGCTAACCCTGCTAGTCCAAAATACATATTAACTGAACCCGCTGTGGGTTATCGGTTGGTCGATTAAACAATAAGAACTTTACAGTCTGCTCTACAACTCAGCGAGTCTGATAAATTATATAAATAACGCTTTTGTTTCCAAGCGATACTCTATTTAACAACCTTGTCCGTTATATAGCGGGTATTTTAATACCCCGCTTCTGCATTAATTTCTACACAATTGATTTGCCTAGAAAGTTTTTATAGTCTAATTTTTAAGCTTAATACTTCAGATCCTCAGGATGTTGGCTTGCTTGTTTAAGCCTAAAATTATGCGACTACCACTCATACACTCTTTGCAAGGAAAGATGCTGCTGTATTTGGCATTGCCCGTCATGCTCATTATTGCCAGTATCTTGAGTTATTGGTATTCAACTAGCCTTAATCAGGCTGTTATACAAGCAAAACTAAATTTAAGCCAGACGGCAGATACGATTGCCGCGAAGGTAAATGAAGAAACGCAATTAGCGGTACGCACTACAGAGATTATGGCCTTAGCACAGCAAAATGGGTTGTTTGGTAATAGAGAGGCAAGTATTAATTTTGTTCGTGCAGTGCTTAAAATGAACCCTTCATTTGTGGGGGCTTCGTTTGGTTATGAGCCTAATGCCGATAATCAAGATCAAGCCTATATTAATGCTCCACCGTTAAAAGAGGGCGTTTATGTAGACCAAACTGGCCGTTTTTTACCTTATTGGCATCGTGATTTTAATGACTCTGAACGTTTGTTACTTGAGCCCTTGGTCGATATGGAATCAAGTCTTTATTATGAGGGAGTACGTCAACAGTTTTTACGTGATGGTAATACCGAGACGATGATCACTGAGCCCTATGTTTACGAGGGAAGAATGCTGGTTGAACAAAGTTCGCCAATTATTATTAATGGCGAATTTGTCGGTATGGCAAGTGTAGATAGAGCACTTGCTGATATAACGGAATTCTTACAAACCATAAAGCAGCAACTAAAAATTGATGTTTTGTTACTCAGCCAACGTGACAACGTGATTGCCACGACATTAAATCATTCAGGACTAAAAACGAAAGCCATTTTAGACACAGATTATGCAAGTATAGCCAAACAGCTAAAATCACAGGGGCAAGCAAGAGAAATATTATCTGCTAACGATCCTTTTGATTCTGGAATATTCTATTTTGATAAAGCCAAGGTTGCCACTGGGCATTGGACAGTGATAGTGCGTCGCTCTGAAACCGATATTATTGGGCCTATTCAAGCGCAATTTAGCCCATTATTGGCAGCGGCTTTTGCAAGTGTATTACTGGTGTTTTTACTCTTTTGGTATTTTATTAACCGAACAACCAAGCGTATTAATATTGCGATTAAATCTGTTGAACAGCTAGCTAATGGAGATTTATCTATTCATGTTCAAAAGTATATGACTCAAAAGGATGAGCTTGGCACCATGTTTAGAAGCTTTGAGCGTTTAATTAAAGCCAGTAAAGATATTGATCAGGTTTGCTCTGCGATTGCAGCTGGGGATTTTTCTCAAACAGTTTCTAAGCGCAGCCCTTATGACAGTTTAAGTGATTCTATTAATTTAATGTCGAGTAAACGCCATGAGGCAGAGCAGGCTCTACTTGAGCAAACCATAGAGCTTCGTCGCACTCAGCAGGAACTTGTTGAAGCAGAGAAAATGTCTTCACTTGGAAGTTTAGTCAGTGGTGTGGCACATGAGGTGAATACACCGTTAGGTGTTTGTGTGACAGCGACATCTCATTTGCGAGAAATGTTAATCGAAACTAAAAACAAAGTGGCTTCTGGCACCTTAAGTAAAACAGAGTTTAGTGAGTTTATTAGTGAAGTTGATTTAAGCTGTGACATTTTGCTAAAAAACATGCAACGTGCCGCTGATTTAATAAGCAGTTTTAAACGTGTAGCGGTTGATCAAACAACCGAAGAATTACGTAATTTGTATGTAAGTAGTTATTTTAATGAGGTGCTAAAAAGCCTCTATCATACCCTTAAAGCAACACCGGTTGATATTACCATTAGTGCAACGGAGCCTGAGCCAGAAGTGTATTCTGATCCTGGTGCCTTAGCGCAAATTTTCACTAATTTAGTAATGAATTCAATTATTCACGGTTTTCAAAATGGTAGAAAAAAAGGGCAGATAAGTGTTCATATTGAGTACTCAGACTCTGTCTGTATTCATTATCAAGACAGTGGTCAAGGCATGACAGATGAAGTTCAGAAAAAAGTGTTTGACCCGTTTTACACTACAAATAGAGCGGGTGGCGGCAGTGGCTTGGGGATGAATATTGTTTATAACCTCGTAGTTCACCGCCTGAAAGGGCAAATTGCAGTAAAGCAAAAAGAATCCACAGGCGTTTATTTTTTCATTCAATTTCCGGTAACGCCACCGAATTAATAAATAGCAGGGTGTGTTTATGGAGTGGTTACAAGATGATGTAGTGTCAGATAAAGCGGTTGCCAACAGCAATGCTAAGCCATGGAAAATCTTAATTGTTGATGACGATGACTCGGTGCATCAGGTAACTCAACTTGCAATGAAGCGCTTTGAATTTGAGCAACGCCCTGTTGAACTACACAGTGTTTACAGTGCATCTGAGGCGAAAGAGAAACTACAAAGCTCAGAACGTTACGCATTAATTTTACTAGATGTCGTAATGGAAACAGAACATGCAGGATTAGATCTTGCGCGATTTATTCGCCAAGACTTACAAAATGGTTATAGTCGAATTATTTTGCGAACAGGTCAGCCTGGGGTTGCGCCTGAGCGCAGTGTTATTCGCGATTATGATATTGATGGCTATAAAGCGAAGAGCCAACTGCAAAGCCAAGATCTTGAATTGATTTTTTATACCTCTTTACGAGCCTACCGCGATATTTGTATGCTACAAACTCACCGCTATAATTTAAAAAGACTAATAAAAGCTATCTCTACCATTACCCAAATTGGTGACTTGGTAGAGTTTACCTCTGTTGTCATGGAAGAGTTAAAACTTGTACTGAATATGAGCTCGGCCAATTTATATATTGATGCGCCTAAAGTATTTGGTATTTGTCAGTTAGATGAAAAGTTGCAAATGATTGAAGGGGAAGTCTCAGGTATACATCTGTTCACGGGAAGTGGTATTGATAGTATTCCGAAAAAGCATCAAGAGTACTTTTTAAGGGCGAAACAAACCAAGCAGAATTTTATTGCAGAAGATCATTATGTTTATTTTCATCATTCACAAAAAGGTCTAGATTCAATACTCGCATTTCAATCATTGCAACCGGTTAAAAAAGAAGCGCAACAGCTTGTTGACTTGTTTTTGGGCAATGTTGTTCTCACATTTGAAAGTTTATTATTAGCTAATTCAATTGAAGAAACCCAGCAGCTGGCTATTTTACTGATGGGAGGTGCCATGGAGTCGCGCTCCAAGGAAACGGGATCTCACGTAATTAGGGTTGGCTTATATGCAAAATTACTCGCGCAGCTGCATAATCAAAATCAAGCGTACTGCGATAAAATTAGCCTAGCTGCGCAATTACATGATGTAGGAAAGGTAGGTGTACCAGATCTCATTTTAAACAAGCCGGCAAAATTAGATGCTGACGAGTGGGAAATTATGAAACAGCATACCACTAAGGGCTGGGAAATTCTCAAAGGGACAGCTAATCCTGTTATTGATATGGCTGCAAACATTGCGATTGATCATCACGAGCGTTGGAATGGAGCCGGTTATCCGCACGCAAAAAAACAGCAAGAAATCAGTTTAGAGGGACGAATTACTGCGATTGCTGATGTGTTTGATGCGTTATGTTGTCGCCGTTGTTATAAAGAGCCTTGGAGTATGGATGACGCAAAAGCGGAAATAATTAAAGGTGCAGGTAATCATTTTGATCCAAACTTAGTTGCACTTTTTGAAGCACATTTTAATGATTTTAAACAAATCTACCTGGATAGGCCTGAATAGAAAAGCGGGTATCGCTTTGACTGTGAAACCACAATCAAAGCGAAAGGTAAGTTAGTCGTACTTGGCTTCTAACTCGTTAGCGGTATGAAATTTTTCATGAGATTGTAATTGCTCATCGTATTTAACCAGGTTTTTAAAGTGCTCTAACTGGCCTGCATTTTTAACGATTTCAACAATAAACGACATCATAAAATCGGCTCCGGTTAGGGTCTCGCCCACTAAATAACGCTTGCCTTCAAGACGGCTGTTAAAATAGCTAATCACTTTAGCGGTTTCTGCATCAGCATAGCCCTCTAAAAACTGGGTTTTAGCACCATCTTTTTGCACAAACATTTTGAGTAAAAGCGGTAAAATTGCTGAGCTTTCTGCAAAATGTAGCCATTGCTGGTAGTCAACGTAATCAGGGGTGCCTGCTTTTGGGGCAAATTTACCTTTGCCATATTTAGTGATCAGGTAATCTGTGATAGCGCCAGACTCGGCAATCACTAAGCCATCATCTTCTATAACTGGCGATTTACCCAGCGGATGCACATTTTTAAGCTCATCAGGGGCTAAAAAAGTCTCAGTGTTACGTTGGTAAGCAACAATTTCGTAATCGACCTCAAGCTCTTCTAGTAACCAAATAATACGTTTAGAGCGAGATTTATTTAAATGGTGTAGTTTAATCATTTTCTTCCTTATTGAGCTGTGTTGAATTACAACACAGCCTGAATGTTATTATAGTGGGCTGTTAATCCTTACTACGGTTTTACCAAAGTTCTTCCCACTGATCATGTCGTTAAATGCACTGATGGTGTTTTCAATGCCTTCTACTAGATGTTCGCGGTATTGAATTTTTCCGTCTTGTAGCCATTTTTGCATGTCTTGTGCAAATTCGTCATAGCGGTGGCCATAATCATCAAAAATAATAAAGCCTTGCATTTTGATGCGCTTAGTTAGTAATTGTCCCATTAACATGCCCATTCGGTCTGGGCCCTCAGGCAAACTGGTCGCATTATATTGCGATACCAAACCACAGATAGGCACGCGCGCTGAGGTATTAAGCAAAGGTAATACGGCGTCAAACACTTTTCCGCCCACATTTTCATAATAAACATCAATGCCTTGGTCACATGCTTTTTCTAATTGCTCGGCAAAGTCATCGGCTTTGTGATCAATACAGGCATCAAAGCCTAGCTTTTCAACGGCATGAGCACATTTTTCGCTGCCACCGGCAACTCCAACCACTTTACAGCCTTTAATTTTAGCAATTTGGCCAACCGTTGCACCAACAGGTCCCGTTGCTGCTGCAACGACCACGGTTTCACCTGCTTTAGGGGCGCCAATATCGAGTAAACCCATGTAGGCGGTAAAGCCAGGCATACCCATAATACCCAATGCGTATGAAGGGTTTGTTGGTTCTTTACCTAATGACATTAAGCCTTCGCCATTTGAGATGGCGTAAGTTTGCCAACCTGTGTACGCTAATACCCATTCGCCTTCGCTAAATTTATCGTTTTTAGATGTTTCTACTTGGCACACCGTTGCACCAACCATTACATCACCAATTTCGACAGGGTCGGCATACGATTTAGCATCGCTCATACGGCCACGCATGTAGGGGTCTAATGATAAGTAAATTGTACGCAACAGTACTTCGCCCTCTTTTAACGATGGAAGCTCTTTGCTTTTAAATTCAAAGTTGTCATTGGTAGGGGCGCCATGTGGGCGCGAGGCTAAAGTAAATTGACGGCTAGTTGTAGACATAAAAATCTCCAAAATAAAGTGAAAAACCACCTATTACCGAATGTTTAAGCTTTAAAACAATACACGGCTCAACAATAATGCGCGGATAGGCAGATAAAATTTGTACCTTGATACACGAGCTTTGGGCGAGAAGGGGTTAATTCAACCTTTGCAAACATTTAATTAGAATAATTACTCTGTTTTTAGCATGCTAAATATATGGCTATCAAAATAGTGACCATTTTTATAAATTGCTTGTTTTAAAATAGCCTCGGTATTAAAGCCACTTTTAAGCAGCGCCTTTATTGAGCCCGCATTACCAGCAAATACAGCCGCATAAATACGGTTTAAATTAGTACTTTTAAACACTTCTTTAGGGTCTGTTGACCTTTGCGGATTACAATTTGTTCAAACTAGGGGCGGTTTAATCGCGGCGCGAGGTTTGTAACCTAGTGGGCTAAGTCAAAACCGAGCAACAAAGAGTAAATAGCCCCTAGGCAGAACCCGAAGGGCAGCGCCTGTTTAGCATTAATGCTGCGTTATCGCCTATTTATGGGGAATAACCACACCTCATAGGCTCTGCCTTGCCTAAATACCAAACAGACTGTTGCAAATTTAACCTTGAAAGGTCAACAGACCCTAATAATCAACCCAATGGCTTGGGTGATAATACCTTGCCCCCAATATTGCTGACTAAGCCAATAGCCAATTTCGCCACTGCGGCTATACTCAAATTCACCAGGAATAACACCAATACAACCAACACACAGGCCATCAACTTCAATGGCTTTAATGATGCCACATTTTGCTCCCTCGTTTATCCACCAATTCGCATCTGCCTGCGTATACGGAAATGGAATTTTAGAGGACAAATAGCGAGCTACTTGTTGATTGTTCAAAATGGTTACGATTTGAAAGGTATCGTGTTGCTTGAACTCACGTAAAATCATCATATGGTAAATAAGTTTATTATTATCAACCAATAACCTAGTAAGCTTTAGGCGTTTAAACAATGAAACTATCTTTTTAAAATTAAAGTGTATACAGCTATAACTTTGCTTTAAACTCTTTTAAAATATAATAAAAAGTACCTACACAGAGTCACTATGCACCCACACATTGCCGCCCTTTATAATAGCGCTAAAAAGCCTAGTCGTTTAATTATTGGCCTAATGAGTGGCACCTCTTTAGATGGTTTAGATGTGGCGCTATGTAAAATAACCGGAGCGGGTTTGCATACCCAAATAGAGGTATTAAAATTCACCACGGTTGAGTACAACGATGAGTATAAAACTAAAATAAAACAGGTGTTTGCTAAGCGCGAATGCGATTTAGAAGTGCTGACTTTGTTACATCCGTGGGTAGGTAAATTCCATGGTGCTATGGTTAATCAGTGTTTAGCACTGTGGCAAGTAAATCCAGCCGATATTGATGTAATAGCCAGTCACGGGCAAACTATTTATCACTGCCCGCAATCCCAACATAACCACCACGATTTTAAAAATGGCACGCTACAAATTGGCGACAGCGATCAAATAGCGGTTACTACAGGCATTACCACGATAGGTGACTTTAGGCAAAAGCATATTGCTGCTGGTGGTGAAGGTGCACCATTAGCTGTGTATGGAGATTATTTGTTTTTTGCCAGCCCAAATGAAAATCGTATTTTACTCAACATGGGGGGCATTGCTAATTTAACATTTTTACCTAAAAACGGCGATACTGGAGCGGTCTTTAGCTCTGACATTGGCCCTGGCAATACTATTATGGATGCTTATGTACAGCATTATTTTAAAGGGCTGCATTATGATGAGGGAGCTAAACTTGCCAAAGCTGGTAAAGTGAATACAAAGCTTCTTGCTGCGCTTACCGATAACGCGTTTTTTAAATTACCACTGCCTAAAACAACCGGACCTGAGGTGTTTAATTTAGCTTATTTACGGGCGGCACAAATGCATTCAACGACACAAAGACTAAACCACGAAGATGTTTTAGCGACTTTAAATGCCCTTTCTGCCACTACGATTGCCAAGGCGTTAAATGACTGTGCTCAACATACTCAAGAGTGTGTAGTATATGCCAGTGGTGGAGGTATTCATAATCCATTATTAATGGAGCAATTACTGATGCACTGCCCAAACATTAAGGCGTTTAAAAACACCGAGAATTTAGGCGTAAATCCTGATGCCAAAGAGGCCGTGCTGTTTGCTATTTTGGCAAATGAATGTTTGGCAGGGCAACGTCAAGGCTTAAATAATAACAACCAAGGGATTTTAGACATAACTATGGGTAAAGTGAGCTTTGCTGATTGAGTAATAAAAAACCAGTGGAAAATTGTGCGCCAATAACTAAAAAAGCGAAAGTAAAGCTGTTCCCATATTAGCGAAATACTGACGTACCCGATGCGGCCTAGGCGGCGCTATATAAGTTGCAGGTGCAGTATAACCACTACCAAATTGGTTAATATGCATATCAAACTGCAAACTATTTTTTAACGTGCCGTGCTTACCATGCAAAATCATTTGCATCACAAAATCATGACTATGTGCTATTTGACTCAAAGTTAGGTTGACTCGCCCTTGTTCTAGATCAGATAGGTTGAGTGTTTTTTCTGTGTAGTATTGAGCCGCTCGTGCATTTGGCTCAGTTGCGCTGAGTGAAATAATATCACTTTCATGAGCAGCCTCAGGTAAAACGCATTGCAGTGTGATTTGATGCTGACTGTTAGCATCCTGCGATAGCGTTTCAAATTCCATGCTGTGACTCATTGCCGCAGACATAGGATCTTCAAATGACGGAAGTGCAAAGGTAAGTTGCACTATAGATTCGCTCATGAGGGGCTTCAAATGCTATTTTTGATTAATAATGCAGCTATTATTACCGATCATTATTGCAAAATTATGACTAAACAAAACGACTTCATACATGAGCTGGTTTAAATTACATTTTACAACTAAAGCTATTGTTTTAAATCAATATTATATTTAATAAATAAACTACAATAGTCGCTTAATAATATCGTTTATTAAATGCAAGGACACAACGAGGCCTTAGCTTAGCAATAACAATAATGCTTTTATCGAGCTTGCTGGTTGTTAATTAATGTTGCCTTTATTGTTAATTAAAGGTGTTTATTTGTGTGTATTTTCTTAATTTTGCAATAAAATTGCTTGAAAAAAAACCAAGCTAGCCATAAAGTGCTTTTAAGAGCCCAAATACATAACACACTACCAAACAGGTTGTGGCGGGGTTGTGAGAATTAGATGGCACTAATAAAAAATAATTTATGGAAACTCTTCTGTTTTTTGCTGTTGGGTGGCTTAATTTTATTAAGCGTGCTTTTGGTTTACGAGTGGAAAAACATCAAAAAAGATTACCGCACGAGCTCCCAAAATCGTGTGGAATTTTCTGCGCAAGCACTTAAAAGCACCCTTAGAAATAAAGAGCTGATGCTAGATTTAATTGGTAGAGATATTCTCTCTAATAATAATTTACATGAAAAAACGTCGACAATTAAACTTCTTGATAATATTTTGCTCGAAAATCCCGTGTTATTAGGCTTTGGACTGTTTAATCCGCAAGGCGAGATTATTTATTACAGCTCAAACTTAAACGCTTCAACCATGATCAACCTGAAAGAAAATAAAAATACACGCCAAAGCTTTGCGCAAACCCTCGTATCAGACAAAATGGTATTAGGACAGACTTACTTTAATGAATCTTTACAAGAGTGGGTGATCCCAATAAGAAAAGCATTACGCGATAAGAGCGGCACAGTAATCGCGGTTATGACGGCAGGTATGGCGGTGTCGAGAGGGACTAAGTACTTAAATATTTTGCAAAGTAATCGTGATGATTACATCATGCTAGCAAGAGAAATAGATGGCTTTATTCAATACAGCTCGGTTAGAGATGCAGATATAGCAAGTTATATAAAAACCCAGACTAAAGAGGCATTGGGGTTATCGGGTAATGCTTTGATAGAGCAAACAGGTAAAACAAAGCAAACACTTAAATCTTCCGAGGAAGTGTTTAGCATAGAAACGACGGTAAAAGGCAAACCGTATATCACCTCAGCAAAATTTGATAACCGTTATCAGTTGTGGACTCTGTCACAAATGGCGATGCAACCAATAAAAAATCTGTATTATTGGAAAGTTGGCTTGTATGTCCTAGTTTATGTGTTTATTTGTATGGTGCTATTTTTTGGTTTTAGGCTTATTGCACGTGCTGAAAAAAAGCGTATTGATGAGCTATTCCATCTTTCAAGACATGATGATTTGACCAAACTCCCAAATCGAAAAGCGTTACGAGATAGCTTTGAAGAAAAAAAAGAAACATCGTTTAGCTTAGCAATCATTAACATTACCAACTTGCGTTCTATGAATAATCGCTTTGGCATGGAGTTTGGCGATAAAGCGATAAAAACCTTTGCTGGCTTTTTAAAAACAACATTTTTATCACCCTATTTAGTATTTAGAAATAGTGGGAATGAATTTTGTATTATTGCACCTCACACTTTTGATGAGCAAAACAGACGTGCATTCGAGCATATTTTAGAGTCAGCAATCCAGCAATATGAAACCAACAATAGTGAACGATTACTTAATATAAGTGTGGGCATAGCCTGTTATCCAGAGCATGGTATAACAAAGAGTAAGCTCGTACGAAGTGCGCATTTAGCTAACCAGTGGGCAAAAGATACCGGCCAATGGCTGTGTCATTATCATGCTGATATTAAACAAGCTTACTTACGTCGTTTAAAAGTAGAAGAGCGGCTTAATATGGCGTTAAACGAGCAGTCATTGTCTATGGCGTATCAGTGCCAAGTAAATGAACAGGGTAAAATCCATGCTATGGAGGCGCTCATTCGTTGGAAAGATGGTGAGCTTGGTATGGTATCACCCGCTGAGTTTATTGCTATTGCAGAGCAAAGTGATTTAATTTTTAAAATTGGTGACTTTGTTTTAGCGCGATCTATTGGTGAGTTTGCAAAAATGCAGCAACACAGCGATACCCCTCTTGAATTGGCAATAAACATTTCAGTAATGCAATTTCAAAGTAGTGTATTTATTCCTACATTATTACACAGTTTAGAGACGCACAATGTTACTGCGCAAAGTATCATTTTAGAAATAACAGAATCCCTCTTTATGGATAATCTTGAACATGTGATTGATACGATTAAGAGCTTAAAGTCACGTGGAATACGCTTTTCAATGGATGATTTTGGCACAGGCTATTCATCACTGAGTCTTTTGAGACGCTTACCGATAGATGAACTGAAAATAGATAAGAGCTTTGTTGATGATATTTTGGTGGACTCTAAATCAAATAGTATGGTGCAAAGTATTATTGCCATTGCCAACAGCCATAACTTAAGTGTTATAGCTGAAGGCGTGGAAGAGCAGGCACAGTTTGATATGTTAGTTAATATTGGCTGTAAACGTTTTCAGGGGTATTACTTTTATAAACCTGTGGCAGCAGCAACGGTTATTGAATACCTATCGGTTAATTAACTTATCCTGCAAATACTGTGGTGGCACGGCTAAGGCGGTCATTCACAGCACCCCACTCACTGCCTACTGGCGGCTTTTCGATATAAATATTCATCGGGGTTGTCTCATCAATAAGATGCAGCGTTTTATACATGTTTTTAGCATACTCAACAGGGCAAGCACTGAGCTTAGTAATATACTGAGGCGAAATGTGATTAGCTAATAACTGTTGCTCTGCCTTGGTTGAATAGATTAAATAATGTGTTTGCAAATGGGGAGTGTTACTCAAAACACTTGGAAAATCTGCGCTATTAACAAGTATTGCAGGAGCATGGGGCTGATAATGCGCCTTTACATTACCAGGCACTGCCTCATTGTGTGAAAGCGGTGTAGTGACATTTAGTCCGGTTTTTTGCAAAATATCAGCAGCGGATACGGGCCCTGGGCGTAAAATGCGAAGCTGCTCAGTGGTGGCATCAACAATCGTTGACTCAATACCCACATCACATTGCCCGCCCTCTAATACCGCGCTAATTCGGCCATTTAAATCGCGCATAACATGGGCTGAATTTATTGGGCTTAGTTGTTTGTAGCGGTTAGCTGAGGGAGCTGCAAGTCCAGTATTTAATTGTTTTAAAACGGCTAAAAATTGCGGATGTGCTGGTACGCGTAAACCGATGCTATTCAATCCACCTGTTACAGGGCTATTTAAATTATCTTTTGCATTTAAAATAAGTGTGAGCGGCCCTGGCCAAAAGGCTTCAGCAAGTGTAATCGCTGCCTTATTTACATTTTTTGCCCAGTGGTGCACATGTGATAGTTCAGGAATATGCACAATTAACGGGTGGTTTGTTGGGCGTCCTTTCGCGGCAAATATTTTTGCTACAGCATCACTATTGCTCGCATCGGCAGCAAGGCCGTACACAGTTTCTGTGGGTAAGGCAACGCATTCGCCCGCTTTTAATAGTGCCACGGCTTGGTTAATACGCTCTTCAGTATTCAATAATTGAGTGGGTTGTAATGATGTCATAATAACTCTTAAGGATTACAAAACTGGCAATATGTTGCATCAGCAACGCGTTTTTTATTTGTTTCAATGTGGCTAAAGCCGCAACTATCACACACTGAAGTAGTTGATTTCATTTGTTCTGTTGGCATATTACATAGCTCACAGGGCAAGCCTTTTGTAACTTGTTTAGCAACAAAGTTAGGGTTTTGGCACTGTGGGCATGTTGATGATATTCGCCTTGCAAGATCTTCTGCAGCTCGGCTAATAATTACTTGGCGTTGCGGGCTATACATGGCCCTTAGATCAGGCGCGATTGTACCTGTGCTTGGCGTTTTTTCTGTATATAAAGCAATAAGCGCTTTTATACTAAGCCCTTTATGAAGCGTTTGGGTGTCGTCAAGTATCCAATGTTGGTTTTTATAGCGCTGACATGCAGTAGCGATTGATTCAGCACTGGTTTCACTGCTAATGCTTAAGCTGCTCGGCGAAAATGGCCCGCCAGCATATCCATAAATAGTATTGTTATTGTGTTTATCATAAAAACAAATAACTTCTTCGTCCCAGTTCATTAAACCCGGGTACGGCCCACCCCCAAAACTGCCTTCACTGCCAAGCCCAAATTGCTCGCCTGTGAGTTCACATGCGCGCTGAGCTTTTGTCAGTGCCGCTGTGTTGGCACTACAATGACGTTGTACTTCGTGACTAAACATCCCAAGTGTATCGGTATCAAATAAATCAGTAGTGAATACCTCAAAACCAAGTGGCTCCAAAGCGGGAGCTACTAAAGGCGCCTTTTTATGTTTCGTGGCAATGACTATCTTTGGCATAGCTTATATTGGCTCATTAGAGGCTGAAATAGTTGAGAAATGTCCATTTTCGAACTGCTCTAGGGTATTATCATCGCCCCAGCGAATGAGAGTGAGCCAATGGTTATCAATCAGCTCCTTCACCATGACATGTTTGTTATAAATTGCCGCGATTGCCGATTGCGGCGCAGCAATATATACATTAAGGCGAATTGGTTCGTGCATCCATTTTTCCCCATTGTGCAGTGACTGCATGGCTAAGCCAATACGAAGGTCACCGCCATTACCTTCAAATAATCCAATATTACCGCCGACTGCGTTGTGAAGTATTTTATTACCACTGCCGTATTTATGGTTGTCGGTAACCGAGGCATTATATTGACTATTGATCCAATGGGTTACTATCATGGGGGCGGTCATGATCAGTTCTAATACCGCAAATTCGTTATCGTTTTCCCATTCATAATTATGTAAAAAACAGCGTCCTTGTAAGTTAACACTGCGAGTCCAGGCTCGTGGTGCAACAATAAAGGCGGCGTTATTAGCAAGCCCCCATTCTGGGCGTACTTGCGACCAATCGCGGGCACGCTGTTGATAAGCATGGTTAATTTCATCCGCGGTTTTATTAACTAACTGCGGGTCGATATTTACTAAGCGTTCTTGCTGAGCGGTTTGCGTGGCAACGGTTAGCCATTTTTTTAGATTGTCATTAAGCTCGGTATCGTAAGCGGTGATGACATCCGTGGTTGTGTTATGAATAGCGGCAATAAATTGCGTGCTCTGTGCCAGTGTTAGCCCTCGCTCTTTAAGCGCTTGGCGCACTTGGGTATCGTTTAGTAAGTTAGCCAGCACGCGTACATTAACTTCGCCACTTTGCCCTCCACAGGCTCCACATTCTAGGCCAGCGCTGTGCAAGTTATTAGTTGTATGACTGGCGTGACCTACCAACATAACATGCGGCGCAAACTCTTTTATTCCTAAGGTGTTAAGCACTTTTTGAGCTAAGTCGGTTTTGTCTTTTAGGGTCAGTTTTTGCTGGTTTTGTGTTAATTGCCAGTCGGTGGTTGCGCACTTTTTAGCTTTACCTTTAGATAAAAAGGTATTTTTTATTAATTTAAATGCATACAGCCAGCCTGCTGATTCAACCATAGAAAACGATGAGGGGGCTGATTTTGACCAACTTTGCCATGTAGCACTATTTTGACGAGATGCTTCAAGCGCCGCGTCTTTGTGTGTTTGTGTGGCATGTATGGCTGGTTTGAGTAGCCCGGGTAGTTGAGGACGAGTAATTGCACTACCATTTTCTTGATATTCTAGTGGCAAGCCAAAAAAGCCGGCAAAGCCGAAGGTTTCTATATTTTTACTTTGCGATTCAAGCGCGCGGCGAATAACCTCTGAGCGTACATCAATACAAAACACTGCTTGTAATTGAGCGTTGTTCACTGGCGTTTTAGTGGCGTTTTGCAGCGCATGATTAAGCGGGTATTGATAGCTCAGCTCCAGTGCTTTTGCCCACACCCATAATGGCTTTTGTGCCAATTTGTGTGCATGCAGGCGCTCAATTACGAGTGACTTTTCTTGCTGCCACTGACTTTGTAGTTGTTTAAATGAAGCACTATCATGATCTGCTAGATACTGCCAAATAACCAAGTCCCATGCCATTCGCATGGCCAGTAGCTGTTTCATATCATCTTTGGGTTTAGCGTAAAGTTGGCCTTGGAATCGCAAATACGCTAACCACGATGCCCAACCATTAATATCTAAAAGCAGCGAATGAGCATATAACTCTAACGAGTCGTTATCTATATTAAGGGTTGAGAGTGTTAGTGCAATCAGTTCATCAGCGCAAGTGGGCAGTCGTTTAAAGTAGCCATTTAAATGCTTTTCATCCATTACAATACTAATGCCTTTATCCGCTTGAATAACGGTTAACCAATGGCGATATAAAGGTGATTGTGATGATGTGTCATCACCATGAAGCATAGGGCCAAGCTGCTGATAATGCGCGGCACAAAACTGGCTCAATTGATGGGTAATTTCATCATGCCAAGCCATTTTATGTTTATTGCGCTGCTGGTCGAGTAAATCTGCAATGTTGTGCCAATCCACTAAGGGAACATCAATGTGAAGGGTTTTTGTGAGTTGCTCATGCGTAAAGTCACTGTTAAGTAACTTGGCTGCATCAGCTAAGTGGTTATCAGTAATTATGCCGTTGTCGTACTTGTGCTGATAAAAGTCTTTAGGCATGAGCATATTGGCATTACATAAGGTATCAATGCGTGCGCTTACATCTTCAATAGGCAGGTGGCGCATTTCCCAAAATGGGTTAACGGCAATCATCTGATCTAAAGGCCAGTTTGGTGCTATGTAACCGCATACTTTATTAAGTATGTTGTTTTCAGTGTCACTTAACGATAATGCCGTGTGATTTGAATGCGTTTGATTGCTCATTTTGATTCCTCAACGGTGATTCCAGCTGCATGATTTTTTAAATCGGTGTGGCCATTATTAGGTAAATTTATCGGCCATATTTTTAGGGTTAATCGCGTAAACCACTCATCTAAATACAAGCCTGCAAATAATAGGGTGGAAAGTGATTTAACCTGTGGTCGCCAAGACTGGTAGCGTAAAAAGTAGCTGGCAATCATTAACGTTAAAATAAGGGCTATTACCCAGCTATCGGCGAGGCTAAATGCAGCTTCGCGCCACTGCTCAAGCTCTAGTGCTAAAGTAAATATATTTTTAGCAACCACATAGCTAAAAACTACTAAGAGTGCAATTAACAACTTTTTACTGCGAGTTTGCACGTTAGAAGCGCCATGTTGGTTGGCCAGTAAAATAGTTAAAGCCGATGCTAAAAGTAGCCACACACTGACCGCACCTTGATAGCCGCTAATGAACCATGCAGCGCCAACTAGGGTAATCGACACCAATGCCCCCGTTAACCAAGCAAAGCACGTGGGTGATTGTTTTGGAATGTGGCGGCGAATCAGATCTTCGTTTACACCGTTGCCTGAGTTTAAAAATGCAAAGGCTTTATAGGTTGAATGAGTAACAAGGTGAAGCAGAGCCAGTTCAAATAATCCCAGCGCACATTCTATGAGCATTAATCCCATTTGCGCACTGGTAGACCAAGCAAGCCTTACTTTAACGCTTATTCGGGTAGTCATTATCAAAGCGCTGATCACCGTAGTTAAACCAGCAATAATTAAAATTAACCACTGTGCAGCCGCAGCTTGAATAAACAAAGGCGCAAATAAAACTAATAAAAAGCCACCTAAATTTATCACCCCAGCATGCAATAAGGCACTGACGGGTGTAGGCACCTCAACCACTTTGATTAGCCAGCCATGCATAGGCAACTGAGCACATTTGATTAAAGCTGCAAAAGCGATTAAAAAGGCCGCGAGTTGTTCAGCCAAAGATAGCGGTAGTGTGGTGGTGTGATAAAAAGTAGTGATATCGCTAATGTATAGGCTATTGTGAGTAACCGATAATATAATAAATGCGACGAGTAATAAGGATTCAGCTACGCGTGCCACAATAAACTTTTTATGAGCGGCGAGTACCGCACGAGGGCGCTCAGGATAAAACATTAATAGTTTATGCAGTGCTAAACTAATTGACACCCAGCCTAGCCAAAATAGCGCTAAGTGATTGCTCATAACTACAATCAGCACTGCGGTTACGGTTAATAGCAGCCAGCGCCAAAAATAGTTTACACGTGGCTCACCTTGCATATAGTGTTTGCAAAACCGAATTAATATTAGCGTTATGAACAGGATTAGTCCTAGCATAATAGCGCGGGTCACTGAGAGCGATAAGAAACTCAGTAAATCAAAGGCATAAATACGATAAAGTGCAACGGCACTGATAAATGCAACACTATTAAATAGCATCACTTTAAACAGTACATTGCCATTTGAGGCACAAGGTTGTCGGCCAATTAGCCACGCCGCTAAAAATGTGCTTAATGGCATCATTAGTAATAACAACGAAATAATATACTCGCTCATTCAGTGCTCCTTATTTAGTTATTGGAGTATGACAAACTAGATAACTAAATAAAAATAGATATAATGCATATAAACGTTCTATAAAAGAGAACTATAATGAGCCGTTTGAACTACCATCACTTGTATTATTTTTGGTCTGTTGCCCGAATTGGTAACTTAACCCAAGCCGCTAAAGAGCTGCATTTATCGCAGTCAGCGCTCTCCACTCAAATTAAACAGCTAGAGCACACCATTAATATTGAGTTATTTGAACGTAAAGGACGTACCTTGGCATTAACCGATATGGGAAAGCGGGTGCAAATGTACGCTAACGATATATTCACTAAGGGCGAAGAGCTGTCGTCTTTTATTCATAAAGGGATGATTTCCCAAACTCAGCATTTATCAATCGGGGTGCTTAATACGCTCTCTCGTAACTTTATCGAGGAATTTATTAACCCTTTAATGAGTAACGACGAAGTACGCTTTTCGCTTACTGCAGGGCGTATGGATGGGCTGTTAAATGGTTTGGCAGAGCACGAAATGGATTTAGTTTTAACCAATAAACCCATCGGACTTGAGCACTACGATCAACTGTGGCAAAGCCAGTTGGTATCTCGTCAGCCATTAGCCATAGTGGGCCCTGCAGATAAAAAAACACGCGGTCAATTTCCTAGCGGTTACACAGATGCACAATGGGTGCTACCCAGTAAAACCTCCGCGATTAGAGACTCATTTAATGCTTTGTGTGCCCGCTGGCAATATCAGCCAAAAATAAAAGCAGAGGCTGATGATATGGCTATGCTGCGATTACTTGCTCGTGATATTGGTGCACTATCGGTATTGCCATCAGTTGTAGTAAAGGATGAAATAGAACAAGGCCTACTGGTTGAATACCAACGTTTACCTGATGCATTTGAGCACTTTTATGCCATTACCGCACAGCGCAAATTTGTACCTGATATACTCAAATCATTGCTCGCCAAAACGTGTTAATTACTTTTAAACTAACGTTTTTATTAAAATATTTTATGCTTGAATAATAAAAAAAGAATTAAAGGTTTTAATTAGATGGCCGACAAAGTACTTAATTGTACTGAAGATTAAGGATAATCATGGTTAATAAACTACAAGGCAATTATGCTAACCTAAATGCGTTGCTTGCCCAATCAGTCAATAATTCAAACCACAGCAATGTGCCCACAGGTTTACAATCGAGAGCTCACTTAGCGCCAAGCACGGCAACAATCACTGATGAAATGCTCAGTCAGTTTAGTGACGAACAAGTCGATGAAATACTTAATCAGCAATTATCCTCTTTACTCACGATTTCCAGCACACCCAGTGGCTCAAATTATAAGCTCTCTAGTGAAGAGGTTGCACTACGTACGGTGATAAGTTCTCAGCAAGAGGGCCTATTAAAAAATGAACGTAGTGATCAGTTAATTGAGCGTTTAAACAGCTCGGTAAAAAATATTCAAGGCGCTTATGCTAACACTAGCGATATTTTATCAAACTTGGGGCAGCTTGGGTTCAATCAAAAAACGTTTTTAGCGTCTAGTCAGCAGCGTGTTGAACGCTCGCTAGACCCCTTTATGGAAAGTTTTAACCGCGAGCGATATGAAGATGATGATAACTATGGGTTTGAGCTTTCGGTAAAAACCAAAGAAGGTGATGTTATTAAAATCACTCTTCATTCTGCGCAAGGTTATGATGAGGAAACAGGCGAAACCACTGACGAATTTAGCGTAAGTTATGAAGTAGATGGCGACTTATCTGAGGCTGAACACCAAGCATTAACGCAAGTACTTTCTGGTGTTGGTGAAATGGCGGATGAATTTTTTAAGGCTAAACAAAGCGCTTACAGTCGTTACGTACCCGCAAACCAAGCTGATTTAGATTTAAGCTTTCTAAGCAATTTTGATAACAAAGAACTTTCGGGTTTTGATTTGTATTTTTCAACGTCAGAGGGAAATACTGCCGATGCTGATGGAGCGCTACTTGGAAAAGACAATGAGCTTAATTTAAGCTATACCCTTGATGAGGATTCTGAGCAGCAAATACTAGAGTTTGAATCGGTAAATGGACAGAACAACATTGATTTTTCGCTTGATATGTCAACCATTGGCGCTCAAGACAAAAGCCAAATGCAGCAATACATAAAAGCGCTCGATAAGAGTTTAGAAGATAGCCAGCTCAATAGCTCAGAGAAAAGTACGCGTTCGGCGTTTGGCCAAAAAAGTGATGAAGTAATGAAACAAGGGTTGGCTGTATTTAAAAGTGCGTTTAGTAGTATGTCATCAGCCGCTGAGCGCTACAGTGAAATTGAGTCAGTTGCTACAAAGCAGTTTACTAATGGACGCGAGCTTGTCGCTAATTTAGTTGACAATATGATCACCCGTGATCCACGTTATCAAGGGCTAGGAAGCAGTAATAAAAATTCCTTAGGTGATGGTATATCTAAGTTAGCTGATTTTGATGCGAAATTTTCTTTTGCAATGGATCAAGGTGATTACATAGCAACAAGCACCACAAAGCTGAGTCAAAATACAGAACACCAAAAATCAGCAGGGTTAACTGGAGTTACTCAAGATAAAGCGGCGAGCACGCGTTTTAATTATGAAGAAGGTAACCGCTCTGACATCCCTCCTGATTATTATGACAAACAAGAAAATTACACTATTGGTACCGCTGTAAAAAATAACGAATTGGTTGCCCTTGATCAGGCTCATGAGGTGGATGTAGATAAAAAAGTGTATCAGTTTAATCCCGAAATATCTCAATACGAGCTAAAAAAGGAATTAAAAGAAACAACCACCAGTGAGAGCAATATTCGTGTTATTAACGATATTTGGCTCGAGAAAAATGAAGATAGTCATCGTATGGATGAAAGAAAACGACTCAGTGGTGTGGGGGCGTCGAACGAGTTTAGAACAACATCGAGTTATTCACATACGCAATTAGTAACGTTAATCGGTGACTTAGATAAATTAGAACAAAACAAAGAAGTCAAACGTGAGTACTTAGCCGTTTTATCACAAGTGGATGATTTTATGGATAAAAGCATGTAAATTTTATTTACTTAAGCTCGATTGTGGGTATAGTAACTAAAACACTATTTAAGTATAAGATTATGTTTAAACAATTAATTTTTCTTTTAATGTTGAGTTTACCACTGGCAGTGAATGCAACGCTCAAACCACACTCGGACGCTATTTCTGCTAAGCGTTTATTAAGCGAGCACGATAAATTTGCTAAACAATACCAAGCATTTCCGCCCACACCGCAAGACATTGCATTGATGCAAAAACTAGCAGGTAAAGAGGTATTAGTGCTTTTAGGTACGTGGTGTCATGACAGTGCCCGTGAAGTACCTCGATTAATAAAGTTACTCGATGAATCGAAGGTCAAACTCTCGAAAATAACTTTTGTTACAGTCGGTTATGACAAACGTGATGAAGCAGGTATTGCCCTAGCGCATGACTTACAATATACCCCCACTTTTATTGTTAAGCATAACGGGGTTGAAGTTAACCGCGTAGTAGAAAAAACCAGCGACACTCTCGCCCAAGATTTAACCTTAGGCTTATAACGAGAGTCAGCTAGCCAATATCATGTTCGAGGTTTTATTTTTACACTGGCCAATCAGCGGCGTCTAAGTCATCTAATTGTGCATCGCAATGCTCATTTCCTTGCCACTTGGTAATATATTCACCGTGCGGATCGTATTGCTGAGTTTGTTTTTGCAAATTAAAGTGACGTCCGCCGCGCGGATCGACACCAACTCCAGCAATATATTGCCAATTACCCCAATTCGACGCCACATCGTAATCGATTAACTGTTGCTCAAAGTAAGCCGCACCATAGCGCCAGTCTAGTTGTAGTTCGTTCACTAAACAGCTAGCAACGATTTGTCTTGAGCGGTTGCTAATAAAGCCTGTTGCGTTTAGCTCTTTCATAATGGCATTAACTAACGGGTAAGGTGTACTGCCTTGGCACCATTTAGCAAAACGATTCGGGCTAAACGTGGTAAGTGGCGAGCTTTGTTTCTTACCTTTAAAGGTAAATAACTGATGCTTAACATTAATTGCATGCCACTTAAAATACTCACGCCAGAGCAATTCAAACTTGATCCAGTAAGTTGACTCGTTTGCTCCATGGCGCGCTTCATAAGCATCTACGGCACAAAAAATTTGCTTGGCACTAATACAGCCAAAAGCCAGCCAACTACTAAATTTTGTTGAGTTATCAAAGCCATCTAGCTCATTGCGAGTGATTTTATAGCTACTCGGTAGTGGGGATGAAAAATAGTTGAGGCAGTGCTCAAGCGCAGCCTGATGCCCACCAAGTAATTGTGTATTCCCTGTTGCTGGCTTTTCTATCGGTTGTTTTGCGCAAAGTATAATAGGTGGAGGCAATCTTGCTGCTGAAAATGTATGTGTGGCTAAACTAATTTCTGCCGCTTCGATCTTTTTTCTAAAAGGTGTAAAGCCGGTTGGTAAATTAGCTAGTTCAAAGGGCAGTTGCTGTTGTTGATATAAAGTATCTTGCATCACAGATTTAAATACCAAAGTCGTGCATTTTGACTTAAGAGCACTAATTTGGCGTTGCTCATATACACCTATTTGCTGGCTATATACAACTTCGTTAATGCTAAGCTCATTAATACGCTGTGTTAATACCTCAACTGGATCGCCTTCAATAATATGTAAAGTTTGGCCAAGCTCTAAAACAGACTCCTGTAGCTCATATAGGCTTTGCATTAAAAAGCGTTGTTTGTGGACACCATAGGGTTTTTGTTGGTAGTTATTGCTTTTAAACCAAGCAGGGTTAATCACAAAGACCAAGTCCAACTCACATTGTTGTTGTGATAAATCATTGAGTATGGGGTTGTCGTCAATGCGCAAGTCATTTTGCAGCCAATACAGAATACTTTTTTTCATACTTATGCTCTGGTTTTTAAAATCATTTATTTTACGAAGCAAAAACGGGTAGGGATTAGTTAGCTGCAAGTTTTAGTAATTAAAGGGTGAGCAAGTAATACTTACTCACCTGCTTAGGTTTTATTAAGCTTGTTTGTTCGTGTTAGTTAGGTTTATAGATACATAAGCAATTAAATACACAAATACGCTAAGCGGTAAACTACAAATAAATAAAGCAATTTTGTACTTTTTAGCAATAGATGGTTTAGGCAGTATTACTGCAAAAAGCATATTCATTGCTAACCAAAAAATAGTAACTAGTGGTGATAGCGTTGTTTTAGAGCTTGATAAATCACAAGTGCCGAATGAAATACTAGCAATAGATGCGCTACCTATTTCTATACATTGAGCGTTACCTATTAGGCTGATAGTAACTAATGTTGTAATAAATAATAGTGTTAGCGGGAGTAAATGTTTCATATTTTTTTTCCTTAATTATTTAATTTTATGGGTCGCTCTACAGCGCCTAAATAAATTAAAACGTTTGGCAAAAAATAACGATAACAAAGCCGTTAACTAGTTATTATAAAGTTATAACCATGGTATTACCTTGGTTATAACTTTTATAAATTATTATTATTCAATTGGTTGTGTTTTTATTTCAGCTATTAGCTGATACCCTCGTTTCATTACAGACTTTATGTATTTAGGATTTTTTGTGTCGTTATCATTGAGGGCTACACGTAGTTTGCTAATAACTCGCCTAACTGCGGTGTCGGTTACTATTTGATTCTCCCATACATTATTATGTAACTCTTCAAGACTAACTATTCTTGGTTGTTGTTCAACTAAATAGCTTAGTACCTGCATGCATTTAGGCTCTAATGTGAAGTGACTATCTTCTTTAATTAAAGTTTGCTGCATGCTGTCAAAAGTGTACTCACCAATTATTATCAAATTAACGCTCGACTTTTCATTAATTGGTTCTGTGCAATCATAGTTAGGTTGGGGTTTATTTGCTGTCGTATTTGAATGCTTTTTATAAATGCGAGATACCATTATTCCAGTTAAATTCATTAAAAGTACTAACGGGCTTAGTGGGAGCGCACAAAGAAAAAGTAAATATTTAAAACCCACGTGTATATTTGGTTTATTAAGAGTCTGTCCGAATAACACGTTTAAAAGCATCCATATAATAAAATAAGGCGTAAGGAGAATTGAATCAGTTTGATCCCCACAAGCGCCATAACTTACGCCCTCTATATAGTTTGATAAATCCAAACAAAAAGCATTTGCTTGGCCGCTAAATAAAATGAGCGATATAAAAATAAGTAGGTGTTTCATTAAAAAGTCCATTTGGTAAGAGGCGGCAAATAGTACCGCCCCTAGCTTTATTTTTGCTGTGCTATCCAGTCGTTAATTACATCTTCAAGTACCGCCATAGGAAGTGAACCTTGACCAATAACGGTGTCGTGAAAGCTGCGTATATCAAATTTAGCGCCTAGCTGTTTTTCGGCTTTTGCACGCAGTTCGCGTATTTTAATTTCGCCCATTTTGTATGAAAGCGCTTGGCCTGGCCATGAAATATAGCGGTCTATTTGATCTTCCACGGCGCTTTGTGGCAAGGCGGTATGATCAGCCAAATAATCAATCGCCTTTTGGCGGCTCCAGGCAAAGGCATGAATGCCGGTATCAACCACTAAGCGCACAGCGCGCCACATTTCGTAGCCTAAACGGCCAAAGTCACTGTATGGGCTTTGGTAAAAGCCCGCTTCTTTACCTAAACGCTCTGTATAAAGTGCCCAGCCTTCGCCAAAAGCAGAGTGACTAAGTGTGCGTCTAAATTCAGGAACGTCTAATTCCATTGCAATGGCGTTTTGTAAATGATGCCCAGGTATGGCTTCGTGCAGACTAAGTGCTTCTAAATTATATAAAGGCTGTAGCTTTGGAGTCGAGGCTAAAAAGTAAGTCCCCGGTGAGCGGTTATCAGCAGGTGGCATATAAAACGCACCGCGACTCGCTGAGCCTTTTATAGTAAAGGTGTTACGCGGCAAATGGCCAAAGTAAGTGGGGAGTTTGCCATACATTTTTTGGGTTATAAAAGCGGTCTTTTCGAGCAAGTCTTGGGGATCGGTTGCGTAAAATTGCTCATCGGTTGCCAAAAATTCTAAAAACTCGCTATAGCTGCCATCAAAGCTAACTTCATCAATAATACTTTGCATTTGCGCTTTGATGCGTGCCACTTCTTTAAGGCCAAGCTCATGGATTTGCTTGGGGGTCGCATTTGTTGTGGTGTAATAATTTACTGTATATTTGTAATAATCAAGGCCCCCTTTGATGCTTGCAATACCGGGCTGCGCTCTACAATGTGGCATATACTCGTTTTCAAAAAAGTCGTAAAAGTGCTCGTAAGCAGGCACGACTTTTGAGGCAATTAACGCTTTAGCTTTATTTTGGTAAGTTTCTTTTTGCGCTGCAGTAAATGTATTAGGGATGCGAGTAAATGGCTCATATAAGGCGCTATTCTCAGGTTGTTTAACTATATGGGCGCTAATACTTTGGCCATAATTTTTAAACGTTTCGCAGTAGTGGGTAAAACCAGTTTGAATGCCTTGCTTCAGTAAATTAATGTTTTGCTGATTAAAGCGCGGGTAATCACCAAGGCTCACTAAAAAGGCATCGTAATCCTCGGCGGTTAAAAAGGCCATGTTAGCCGGCGCTTCTGCAAAGTAAGTATGCCAGCCACTTAAAAAATTAACCGGAAAGTATTTATCTTGGTAAAGGTAGCTTTGCTGCTCGGTTTCTCGCTCATATTTAAACAAGCGGTAGTTCATTAACTGCTCGCTATTGAGCGTTTTAGGATCAATGCTGGCTAAGTTTTTTAGTACGCTGTTGTTGTAAGCTTGGCGCTTCGCAATGGCTTGCTCGCTCCAATCGGGTAGGGGGCCGTTGGGCTTCCAACCATCAGGATCAGTTCTAAAAAATATTTTCTCAGCTTTGGCGTTTTGCCAGTGGTTATCAATAATGGTTTTTAAATCGCTGTTACTGTCGGCTAAGCTTGGCAGCGAGGTGGCTGCTAAGGCAATAGCTAAAATTGTTTTTTTTAGCATGTTGAATTTCACTTTTTAAAATTTTAATTATTATTTATGCGCGCTGATTTTATGATAATAACAAGTTCACTCAATTAATGCGTTGGTTTTTAACAGCAGTCTAGCTTATTGTTTTACTGGTGTTTAAAATAAAACATATTGGGGTGGCGATATTTAATAACGTATTTTGCTAACCGATAAGGCGAATAGCCAACACCCAAATATTTATTGAGCATTTCATGCTTAGCTTTGCAGGTTCGAAATCCGATTATGATGAAGAAAAATGGATTGGGATTACTCGCTGTACTTGGAAAAAAATGTCAGATAATGCACATGAGTTTGTATTGGCAGGTCACACACCATTAATTGGCCTGATACACAAAGCGTTAGAATAACTATTTAACTTTAGGTATGAAAATAAAAAGGATTTTTGAAAATGTTGTGCCCTCGAACAAAGACACCATTGGAGCCTATATTAGTTGGCGGTATCACTGTTTATACATCGTCGTTAGGCGGCGTTTTTTTCGATAACAGCCAAATTTTTAAATTTAGCTCGCCAGAGTTAAAACATGGTCAGGTTTTACTTAAGTATTTGAGTAATTATGCCGAAGGTGAGGGTGAAGTCGCAATGCGAGTAAATTGCCCTAAATGCCCAAGCATAGTGATGATGCGTAGGTATTTTTCACCGCTAAAAGCAGTTGAAATAGATGAATGCCCAAGCTGTGCAGGAATATGGCTTGATAGTGGCGAATTAAGCAAAATACACGAAAACCATTTAACACCCAAAGAACGAAAACTGCTAGCCCATGAAATGGCCACCAATCATGGGTTTATAACTATTAAGCCGCCAAAATCGAAATATTATCCTAAAGCGCCTAAAAACGTTCAAGGCACTACAGTTGAACGGCTGGTGCAATTGGCATTACTTAATTTTGAATCATAAAAAACGGCGTCCTATAAAGTACGCCGTTTTTTCAATTGACTAAATTAAAGCCATTACGATTTATTGCGGTTTTCTTTACTAAACGCGCGAATCTTACGTTTTTGCGACAGGGTTACTTTATTAGTACGCCCTGCAAATGGGTTATCGCCTTCTCTAAATTCAATTTTGATTGGCGTACCCATAATCTTAAGTGCTTTACGGTAGTAGTTCATTAGGTAGCGTTTGTAGCTATCAGGTAAATCATGAACTTGGTTACCATGAATGACGATACGCGGCGGATTATAACCCCCAGCATGCGCATATTTAAGCTTAACACGACGACCGCGAACAAGTGGCGGCTGGTGATCCGCTTGTGCCATGTCCATAATACGACGCAGCATAGCGGTGCTTATACGTTTAGTTGCCGACTCATACGCTTCGTCAACTGATTCAAATAAATGACCAACACCCGTACCATGTAGCGCAGAGATAAAGTGCAAGCGGGCAAAATCAATAAAGCCCAAACGACGATCAAGCTCAGTTTTAATACGATCTTTAACGTAGTTATCTAGGCCATCCCACTTGTTCACGGCAATCACCAATGAGCGCCCTGAGTTAAGGGCAAAGCCTAATAAGCTTAAATCTTGATCTGAAATACCATCGCGGGCATCAACCACTAATAGCACCACGTTACAATCTTCGATTGCTTGTAGTGTTTTAATGACTGAGAACTTCTCAACCACGTCACTTACTTTTTTGCGTTTACGCACACCGGCTGTATCGATAAGAATATATTCTTTATCATTACGGGTCATCGGAATATAGATAGAGTCGCGCGTTGTACCTGGCATATCGTATACAATAACGCGATCTTCACCCAGTATACGGTTAGTAAGGGTTGACTTACCAACGTTAGGACGACCAATAATAGCCAGCTTTACCGGCTTGTCGGCAAACGCTTGGTGATCTGTGTCATCTTCTTCACCTTCTTGATATAAGTCGATAAGTTCTTCATCGTCATCGGCTACATCTTCATCAAGTGCGGCAAGTTCAGCAATAACTGGCTGAAGTGTTTGTTCGAGCAGTAAAGTAATACCACGACCATGAGCGGCAGCGATATGATGAACTTCACCGAGTGAAAGTTGATAAAACTCAGCACAGTTCGAGTCAGCATCAATCCCATCGGTTTTATTGGCTACCACAAAGCACTTTTTCTCTTGCTTACGTAAGTGGTTAGCAATAGCTTGGTCAGCCACTGTCATACCTACGCGAGCATCAACTAAAAATAAAACAATATCCGCTTCTTCAATGGCCAGTAATGACTGATCAGCCATTTCGGTTTCGATACCTTCTTCTGAGCCATCAATACCGCCCGTATCTACCACGATAAATTCAAAGCCATCGTAATTTGCTTGGCCATATTTTCTATCACGCGTTAAGCCAGGAAAGTCGGCAACGAGTGCATCACGAGTACGTGTTAAACGGTTAAATAATGTGGATTTGCCCACATTGGGTCGCCCTACAAGAGCGATCACGGGAAGCATACACTACCTCTTTAAAAAACAACAAAAGGCTTCGCAGTGCGAAGCCTTACAAAAAATAATTAACTATTAGTGCCTTACACTAATAGTAGACAGTTAGTTCGGTATTTTTACCGCGCTAACTTCACCATCACGGGTGTATAAAATTAACTTATCGTCAGCAACAACAGGCTCAACAAAAAAACCTGAGCTGTCAAAGTCTTCACGAGATACTAGCTCGCCAGTGTCTTTATTTAACCAATGCAAATTGCCTTCTTGGTCACCTAACGCTAAATAATTACCGGCAACCGCTGGGCCTGTTAAGTACCAGCCACGAAGAGCGGGTTGGCTCCAACGCTCAATGCCTGAATCTTTATCAAGTGCATAAACAACGCCGTTACTATCAACAACGTAAATTGTTTGCAAATCCATGGCAATTTCACGGTAGCTGCTGTATTCACGTTTCCATACAACATTACCAGAACGAATATCAACTGCTGATAAGTTACCATTGTATGCAATCGCATAAGCAAACGGGCCACTAATAAGTGGTTGTGTATCTACATCAACTAAACGCTCAAACTCTGATGCGCCTTTTGCTACTGCAATTTCTGCGCTCCACGCTGAGTAGCCGCTCTCAGAAATTAAAACACTGAGCTTACCTGTTTCAAGGCCAACCAACACACCACCATTAGCGACGGTTGGTGAACTTTGACCGCGTAAGGTAAGTGCTGGCACTTCTTGCTCAAAGCTCCAGCGCTCTTCACCCGTATCAGGATGCAGGGCCAGTAACTTACCTGATGCTAAATTAACAAACACTAAACCATCGCCTGCAGCAGGTTTAGAAAGTGATTCGCCTGGCACTTTTTTACGCCATACCTCTTTACCTGTCTCACGATCAAGGGCAATGACATAGCCATGTTCTGAACCTAAATAGATTTTACCATAAGCTTGTAATATTCCGCCTGATAATTTTGCACTATCGTTATCGCTCCAAGGCCAAAACGATAAATCATGACGAACATCGGTTTCCCAAAGCGTATCACCATTGGCAAGTGATAACGCTTCTACTTGGCCTTCGCGACTCGCTACATACACAGTATCTTTATAAACAGCTGGTGATAGGCGTGAGAAGTAATGCTCTACACCGCTACCTATTGATTCTTGCCAAACAACTTCTGTTTCAAACTGATTGGCTATTTCAGGAAGTACCAGTTCTTCATCATCATCACTTGATGAACAGCCCATAAGTGTTGCTATACAAAGGGCGAGCGTTGCTGTTGTTATTTTTCTCATGCCTAAAACCTTATGCCGCTGGGCTAGTTACTGCTAGGTCATCTAACTTAATTTGTAATAGAGGATTGCTGGTTAATCCACCGGCATCAACCGCAGCTTGGTAGGCTACGCGTGCTTGTTCTTTATTGCCTTGCTGAGTGTAAATATCGCCTTTTAACTCAGCAATATTTGCATTAAATGCCTCTGGCAATGGTGAATTTAATGTAGTTAATGCGTCATCGTATTGTTGTTGAGCAATTTGCACACGCGCTAAACGCGTAGTGGCAATGGCTTTTAGCTGCGCGTTATCGACATTTGATACAATCCAGCTTAGCTTTTCATTCGCTACATCTAATTTTTGTGCATCTACCGCTTCTTTTGCAGCAACAAATGCCGCTAAAGTTGCGTACTGAGTGTCTTTATTTTCACTGATGAAGGCATCAGCAGAGGCTAATACGTCATCACTTTCAACAAGCTTAGTGTAGGCATCAGATGCTTGCTCTGCTGTTGTTATTTGGTTTTGGTTGTAGGCCTTCCAACCGTACAAACCACCTAAGCCAACAATTACACCTAACGCAAGTGATAGGCCGTTTTCACGAAAAAAGCGTTTAATCGCTTCTGCTTGTTGTTCTTCAGTTGAATAAATTTCCATGCTTACCTCTATTAAAGCGCTTTACTCGCTGCGCTTTATGTAATTTTAACTATTAATTAGTTCTGCAAGTAGCGCTTTAGCTTGTTCTAGTTCTAATGTGACTTGTTCTTTACGCTCACGTAAATACTTTATGGTCACAACGCCTTGCTCTAATTCATCTTCACCGATAATAACCGCGACTAATGCATCGCTTTTATCAGCACGTTTTAATTGTTTTTTAAAGTTACCACCGCCAGCATGCACCATAACGCGTAATCCAGGTACGTCTCGACGTAACGTAGATGCAATAATAGGCGCTTGAATGCTGGCTTTGTCGCCCATGGCTGCTAAATATACATCAGTACTACGGCGTATGTCACCTACACATTCAAGTGCTTGAAGTAGTAAAACTAGGCGCTCTAATCCCATCGCAAAACCAACTGCCGGGGTTGATTTACCGCCTAATTGCTCAACTAAGCCATCATAACGACCACCGGCACATACTGTACCCTGTGCACCTAAGCTATCGGTTACCCATTCAAATACAGTACGGTTGTAATAATCTAAGCCACGAACTAGCTTTTCATTAACCGTGTATTTGACGCCTGCGGCATCTAATCGTTCACATAAATTTTCAAAATGTTCTTTTGATTCAGTATCTAAATGTTCAGATAATTTTGGCGCATCCACTAATATTGCCTGTATATCTGGGTTTTTAGTATCCAAAACGCGCAGCGGGTTAGAGTACATACGACGCTTAGAGTCTTCATCTAGTACATCGGTATGTTGTTCTAAGAAGGCAATTAAGGCATCACGGTACTGCGCGCGCGCTTCATTTGAGCCTAATGAGTTAAGCTCTAAGCGTACATGGTCGCTTATGCCAAATGCTTCCCAAAGTTGCGCCGTGAGTAATATAACTTCAGCGTCTATATCGGCGCTGGCAATACCAAAGGTTTCTAAACCAAATTGGTGAAATTGACGGTAACGACCTTTTTGTGGGCGTTCATGGCGAAACATAGGGCCCATGTACCAAAGGCGTTGTTCTTGATTGTATAACAGGCCATTTTCGTTACCTGCACGTACACACACCGCGGTACCCTCAGGGCGCAGAGTTAAATTATCACCGTTACGATCGGCAAAGGTGTACATTTCTTTTTCTACAATATCGGTTACTTCACCAATAGAGCGTTTAAATAGGTCGGTTGATTCTACAATTGGAAAACGAATTTCTTGATAACCAAACGATGATACGGTCTCGCGTAAAATGTGCTCTACTTTCTGCCAAACTTGCGTATCGCCTGGCAGGCAATCGTTCATACCGCGAACTGCCTGAATTTGTTTTGCCACTGATAAATCCTAAATCTGTTTATGTGCAGTCTTAGACTGCAACCACGTAAAACTAAAAAAATCGACCGCGCATTATAACCCTAACTACAAGGTAATTGCGAGTATAGCGGTGTGTATGTAATTTGTACTGCGCTGTGAATGCCGCTACTAAAAAAGTCAATTGAATGCATATTGCTGGCGTTTAAATCACTCTACGATTTTTATATCGATTGGTGTTTGTTGCTGCTTTTGCTCGATAAAATCGCGCACATAGCCTTCGAGCTGATCAACAATATTATTGTTATCAATACGGGCTTTTTGGCGTTCGCCATTTATGTATAAGCCTGAGCGACGGTTTGCACCGGCAAGGCCAATATCACTGACTAGCGCTTCGCCTGGGCCGTTAACAACACAGCCAATTACAGACACTGAAACCGGTTCAATAATGTCTTCTAAACGTTCTTCAAGTTGGTTCATGGTGCTCACCACATCAAACTCTTGGCGTGAACAGCTTGGGCAAGCAATAAAGTTAATCCCGCGCGAGCGAATACGCAGTGATTTTAATATATCAAAGCCAACTTTTATTTCTTGTACTGGGTCTGCAGCGAGAGATACGCGCAGCGTATCACCAATGCCTTCTGCTAATAACATCCCTAAACCAACGGCCGATTTAACAGAGCCAGAGCGCATGCCGCCAGCTTCAGTTATTCCTAAATGCAGTGGTTGGTCGATTTCTTTAGCGAGCAAGCGATACGCGCCTACCGCTAAAAATACGTCTGATGCTTTTACTGAAATTTTAAATTGATCAAAGTCTAAGCGGCGTAATATATCTACGTGGCGCATAGCCGATTCTAATAGGGCTTCTGGAGTGGGTTCGCCGTATTTTTCTTGTAGATCGCGCTCAAGTGAACCGCCATTTACCCCTATTCGAATAGGAATATTATGCTCACGCGCTGAATCAACTACCGCTCTAATACGCTCTTCACTGCCAATGTTGCCTGGGTTGATACGCAAACAATCAACACCGTATTTTGCTACTTTTAATGCAATGCGATAGTCAAAGTGGATATCGGCGACAAGGGGTATCGACACTTGCTCTTTAATACTTTTAAATGCCTCAGCGGCATCCATGGTCGGTACTGACACGCGAACAATATCTGCACCGGCATCTTGAATAGCTTGAATTTGGGCTACAGTGGCATCAACGTCCATCGTATCTGTGTTGGTCATCGACTGCACGGCAATAGGTGCACCATCACCAATAGGAACATTACCCACATTTATGCGTGTGGATTTTCTGCGTTTTATAGGAGATTCTGAAAACATAGCGACTACTCTGCTAAGGGTAATTTAAATTTAGCTAAACGGTTTTTAGGAAAGGCCGAAATATCAACTGGCTCACCATTTAGGGTAATACGAACAACATCATGCTTGCCTAATACCACTGAAAAAGGCGCTACTCCGGTTAGGGTCATTTCGTAGCCTGCTTTTTTTACACCAAAAGCAATTTTTTCATCATTGGCATCGTGAATTTCTACCCAGCTCTCATCGTTAAACATCATAAAAATGGTGCTTAAATCACTGTTTTTTGGCTCACTGGTGCTCTGTGCATTATTAACTGGCGCAGCTTGAATTGTTTGTTGTTCATTTTGTAATGCAGAATCTACTTCTTCTGTAGATTCAATGTCATTTAATAGTGCCTCGTCGGCGGCTTCAGCTAACAGCTTGGTGTTTTCTTGTTGTTGAGTTATGAGCGAGTTATTAGCATTAATAGTTTTAGTTTGTTCATCAATAGGCATTGCATTTTGCCACCACCACACTGCAGAAGAACCAATAACGATAGCTAAAATTAAGTAACTTACGGTCATAAGTCGGCTGTCATGGGCTTCTTTTTCTGTGCGCCTTGAAAAGCTTTGCATATCGACCGGTTTATCTGATGTGCTAAAAGCCGGCAGCATCGCTAAGATAGCTGTGCTATCAATGTTTAGTGTGCGGCAGTAGTTTTTTATATAGCCTTTAACGAACGTTTTTGCACCGAGTAAATGATACTCGTCGCTTTCAATATGCTCAACTTGTGATTCTGTTAGCTTTAATAGCGAGGCGATTTCAGCAATGCTGATATTTGCATTTTCTCTATGCGATTTTAGTATTTGTCCTACAGAGGGTTCGTCGCTCTGCGGTTGTGTATTATCTTCATTCATAATATGTATGAGTCTGGATCCACGAGTAAAAGTTAATGTTTTGGCTTAATAACCAGAGTAAGACTTTGTTTTTATTTTTTAGTGTTCGTTTATTCTTGCTACTAGAATGCACGCTTTTAAAGGGTATCATCAGCTGCGGTTTTATAAAAACGTTAGTATCGCCCTTTTAAAATTTTTGCTGTTTTTATTTTTAAAGCCCTTTAATGCACCTAACATATAGCAGTTTAGCATTGAATCACACTGAAATGCTAAATTGGTTTACAGTAAAACGAGCGATATCAACCGATACACTCGTTTTTACTCTTATTTATACTAATTTAAAAAGGTATTTGTGTCTCTGTTGTATTTTATGCAGCTTACTTTACTGAATCATCAGAGTTTACAGCAGATGTTGGGCTTTTTTTACGAATAATTTTTATTTTTGGCTCCACAATAATTTGATTGTTATTACTGCTTTCTTGCAATTCATCAAGTTGTGCTTGGCGGTACTTTTCGCGCAGCACTTCAAACTCTGTTTGCCTTAATTGGTTGTCACGAATGGCGTTAGCTTGAACACTATTTGGGTACGTTTGCAAAATGGTAGCTGCAATTTTTTCAGCATCTTCTATTCTACCCATGCGTTGTTTAACCAAGTAGCTGAGTAACAATGCTCGCGAAGAAACCTGTGCAGTATCGTCATAACGTTTTATTAAAGTACTGGCTTTATATAAGTCACTTTTGGCGTAATACAAAGCCGCTAAGCTTATTAATGTAGAGGCGCGTTGCGAGCTGTGGTTTAGCGCTTGTTGAAAGTAGCTTTCTGCATTGGTAAAGTCATTAAATTCAATGGCGCATAAGGCTAAATTTTCATAGCTTTGTGCTACACGAATATAGCTAGGAATTTCAATCGCTTTTAAAAATTGATCGGTCGCGCGATCATACTCATCAATACTACATAAAAACGTACCGTAGTTATTTAGGGTGTTCGGATCGTCAGGCTTAATCGCCAACGCTTTTTGATAGGCTTTGTCGGCTAATGCATTTTCGCCAACTTGTTGGTAGTAATAGGCTAAAGAATAATGAACTTCGGGAAGATTTGGTGCATATTCGCTCGCACGCTCAAGGTTGTATTTTGCTTGGGAATTATTACCGGTGTTTAAATATTGTAATGCCAAAGCAATGCGGGTACGTGCTGCGCCTGCGTTGTTTATTTTATTTTCGACGACGGGTTTGTCACTGCCGTTGTAACTATTTTCAGTCACACAACCGCTTAAAAGTAGTGTTGATAGTGCTAAAGCAAGTAAAGATCGCATTACCTTGTCTCTTTATTTATTTCCATAGCCTCTATCTTACCTCAAAGCCTTTGTGTTGCATCATTTATTTAAAAATAAACAATTTATCACAAAGGCACAGAGTTACTTAGTTAGGCTTGGTGAATATTTACTGCAATTGCATTGTCATCACGCATTTTCTTTTTAGCCATACGTTTTGTTCTATCAACCACATCGCCAGCTAACTGACCACAGGCAGCGTCAATGTCGTCCCCTCGTGTACGACGAACAATACAGGTAATCCCCGCAGCTTGTAATACCTTTGAAAAACGGTCAATTCGGCTGTTGCTTGAACGCGTATACTCATTACCTGGGAACGGGTTAAACGGAATAAGGTTTACCTTAGATGGCGTACCTTTTAGCGTTTTAACCAGTTCATGTGCTTGGTCGGTACTGTCGTTTACGCCATTAAGCATAACGTATTCAATGGTGACATCTTTATTGGCTTTTGAGCCATCAATATAACGACGACAGGCCGCTAAAAATTCTTCAATTGGGTACTTTTTATTGATCGGTACTAAAATATCACGCAGTGCGTTATCAGGAGCGTGAAGTGAAATAGCCAGTGCTACGTCTATTTTTTCTTTTAATAAATCAAGGGCAGGTACTACACCCGAGGTACTTAATGTAACGCGGCGCTTAGATAAACCAAAGCCCCAGTCGTCCATCATCAGCTCCATCGCCGGGACTACGTTTTTAACATTCAGTAGCGGCTCGNGCCCATTCCCATCATAACGACGTTAGTGACAGGGCGTTTTTCACTGTTTCCATCAAGGCCAATGTCTTTGGCTACACGCCATACTTGGCCAATAATTTCAGACACTTTTAAATTACGGTTAAAGCCTTGTTGTGCCGTTGAGCAAAAAGTACATTCCAGTGCACAGCCCACTTGAGACGATACACATAATGTGGCGCGATCTTTTTCTGGGATCCAAACAGCTTCAACTTCTTGGCCGCCCTCAAGTACGAGTGCATATTTAATTGTACCGTCGCTGGCTTGCTGGCGAACTGAAATTTCAGGTGCAACGATTTCACACTCATTTTTAAGCTTTTCTTTTAGCTTTTTGTTTACGTTGCTCATTTCGTCGAAATTATCTACGCCAAAATGATAAATCCATTTCATCACCTGATCGCCACGAAATGGCTTTTCACCGAATGATACAAATAACTCTCGCATTGCATCTCGGTTTAAATCTAATAAGTTAATCTTTTTTTGCTCGGTCATGTAACAACCTCAATCGGTGGCGGTGATGGTAAAAATTTACAAGGGCGAATTGTACACAATTCATCCACTATAATCATTAAGTAAAACATCATAAATAAACGGTTAATACTTTACGTAATGACTAAAAAAGGGCTCGAAAGCCCTTTTCATACTTTGCATCACAGGGTTAGCTGTGAACTCGAATTAACGAGTACGTGGGCAAAGTTCTTCGTCAGCGAAGAAGTACGCGATTTCGCGAGCAGCAGATTCAACAGCGTCAGAACCGTGAACCGCATTTTCGTCGATGCTATCAGCGTAGTCTGCACGTAAAGTACCCGCTAGTGCTTCAGCTGGGTTAGTAGCACCCATGATTTCACGGTTTTTAAGAACAGCGTTTTCGCCTTCAAGAACGGTAACCATTACTGGGCCAGAAGTCATGAAAGATACTAAAGCACCAAAGAAAGGACGCTCGCTGTGCTCAGCGTAGAAACCTTCAGCTTTCTCTTGTGAAAGGTGAACCATTTTAGCTGCAACGATTTTAAGACCTGCAGTTTCGAAACGGTTGTAGATTGCGCCGATGTGGTTTTTAGCAACTGCATCAGGTTTTACGATTGAAAAAGTACGCTCTAAAGCCATCTTTGTGCTCCAATAATTTAAATAAAAGGTTGAATATTAACGGGCGCGAATTATACGCGTTTTAGTCAAAAAAACCTAATTTATTCTACCTTGCTTGCTTTTTTTAATTTGCTAACCCCGATTTATGAACTAAAAACAATGTTTTTACGTTTACTATGTGTTTATAAACATGAGCTATACTTTTGTTTAAGTGGTGAGACTTTTTATTCATAGTACACTTTTTATAGACTCAATATGCATGCCGATACATTTAAACACTAAGGTAACAATATGTTTTTTAACCAATCTTTAAAAAAATCAAATCGCTGATTTACAAAGTAAGCTTTCTGTAAGGGAGCAGGTTAAGCAAAGCTTAGACAGTGAAATGCTGGTGTTAGAGCTTGATAAGCAAGGTGCTATTTTAAGACAAAATAAAAATTTTGAGCGAGAGTTTAACTACTCAAATAACAAAATAATTAATAAAAATATTTTAGACTTCATTCCTGAAAATGCTAGAAATAACGCGGATTTTCATGCCTTTCAAAAAGCGCTAAGTAAAGTAGAACATTTTGCCGGCGCTATCCAAGTATCCCACCCAAACGGACAACGAGATTGGTTACGCTGCATTTTACATCCTATAAAAAACGAGCAAGGTCAGCTTGAGTATTTAACCCTGCATTGCACTGTGCTTACACAAATAATTGAGAGTTCAAGAGAAAACGAAGATTTAATCAAAGCATTGCATCGTTCAACAGCGGTTATTGAGTTTGATACTCAGGGTATAGTTCTACGTGTTAATGACAACTTTTTAAAAAGTATGAGTTATTCAAGACAAGACGTGGTGGGCAAGCATCATGGTATGTTTTGTGACGAACAAGAAGCGAGTAGTAAAGAGTACCAAGCCTTTTGGCAACGTTTGCGTAATGGCGAGTTTATTGCGAGTAGGTTCAAACGTATTGATAAGCACGGCCATGTAGTTTGGTTAGAGGCTTCATATAATCCGATTTTTAATGAAGCAAATGAGCTCTACAAAGTAGTTAAATTTGCCACAGTGATCACTGATCAAGTAGAAAGAGAGCTGGCTATAGAGCAAGCGGCGAGTATTGCACATGGAACCTCCATCGAAACTGATAATAACGCGGATAAAGGTGCTGAAGTGGTACAAAAAACAGTTCAGGTTATGAACGAATTGTCGGTACAAATGGAGCAAGCTGCTCAAGAAATTTCAGCATTAGATAAACAGTCGCAACTGATAGCGAGCATAGTGCAGAGCATTAGCAGTATTGCTGATCAAACTAATTTATTGGCACTTAACGCGGCTATTGAGGCCGCGCGTGCAGGCGAGCAAGGCCGTGGATTTGCGGTGGTGGCTGATGAAGTGCGTTTACTTGCCTCCAGAACCAGTAAAGCTACCGAAGAAATCGTGGATGTTGTACAGCAAAACCAAAATTTAACTCAATCAACCGTTGCAGTAATTGAGCAAGGTAAAAATAAAGCGCAACAAGGTCTAGCGCTCTCCAAAGAATCTGGTGATGTAATGAGTGATATTAAAAAAGGCGCGCAACAAGTTGTTGATGCCGTTAGTCAATTCTCGAACCAATTAAGCAGTAAAAAATAACTTAAATTTACAGCTCTTCATTTATTAGCGCAGAAGAGAAATTTTGATGATCTTGATCAAGGTTTCTCTTTTGCCATCTCATTATACTTGCGCGCTTTATTTCCCTTAATTATTCATGCAACCGGCTTGAACCCGGTTCGATGTATGGAGCGCACATGTCAGCTGTTTCTTCTTCAACCTTATTTGTACCTGAATTACTTTGCCCCGCAGGCAGCTTAAAAAACATGCGTTATGCCTTTGCCTATGGTGCCGACGCGGTTTATGCCGGCCAACCGCGTTACAGTTTAAGAGTGCGCAATAACGAATTTGATTTAGATACATTACAAATAGGGATTAACGAAGCACATGCGCTGAATAAAAAGTTTTATGTAGTGTCGAATATTGCCCCGCATAACGCAAAAGTTAAGTCGTATTTACGTGATATAGAGCCGGTGATTGCTATGAAACCGGATGCATTGATCATGTCAGATCCTGGGTTAATTATGCTAGTACGTGAAAAATGGCCTGATATGCCAATTCATTTGTCGGTTCAAGCCAATGCAGTGAACTACGCAAGCGTACAGTTTTGGGCAAAACAAGGTATTGAGCGGGTAATTTTGTCTCGCGAGCTATCGCTTGAAGAAATCAGCGAAATTCGTGCTCTGTGCCCAGAAACAGAACTAGAAGTATTTGTGCATGGCGCACTGTGTATGGCTTATTCAGGGCGTTGTTTACTCTCAGGCTATATTAATAAACGCGATCCCAACCAAGGCACCTGCACCAATGCATGTCGTTGGGAGTATGATGTTAAACCTGGTACAGAAAACGAAACCGGTGAAATGGTACATAAAATTGACCCTAAAACGGTTATACCTACGTTAGGTGAAGGCGCACCAAGTAACGATGTATTTATGCTAGAAGAGCAAGGTCGCCCGGGTGAATATATGCCTGCATTTGAAGACGAGCACGGCACTTATATCATGAACTCAAAAGACTTACGCGCCGTGCAATACGTAGAGCAGCTAACAAAAATGGGGGTGCATAGCCTAAAAATAGAAGGGCGTACTAAGTCATTTTATTATGTTGCCCGTACCGCACAGGTATACCGTAAAGCGATTGACGATGCGGTTGCAGGTAAACCATTCGATGCTGATTTATTTAAAACTCTTGAGAACCTTGCACACCGCGGTTATACCGAAGGTTTTTTAAAACGCCACGCCCATCAAGATTATCAAAATTACGAATACGGTCACTCTGTATCTACCAAGCAGCAATTTGTAGGCGAAGTACTAGGGCGTAATGCCAATGGTTTGGTTGAAATAGATGTAAAAAATAAATTTTGCGTTGGCCATTCATTAGAATTAATGACGCCAAAAGGTAATATTAGCTTTGTGCTTGAATGTATGGAAAACAAAAAAGGCGAAAGCATTACTGATGCTAAAGGCTCAGGCCATATCGTAAAAATTCCACTGCCTGACAACATTGATTTAGAGCACGCGATACTTATGCGCAACTTGGATGAAAACCAAGACACCCGCAATCCTTTCAAACAAGCTGTTTCATAATAGAGAGTTTAATCATGGCTTTACTTATAAACAGCAAATGCATTAACTGTGACAGTTATAAGGTTTTCAATTAAAGTCTTTAAAAACAGATTGTTACTTTGTCGTGCTATGGCTTGTGCTACGATTTTACGTAACTCGTTAGCACTTAGTTAGTATCTTAAAAATGACCTTAAAAGGCAAATTTCATTAACTGAATAGTTGAAATTTTAGACTTGTAGAGTCTTTGAATCTTAGATTTGTGTTTTGTAGGTTATAGAATTAATTTGGAAAAGATAATTGGTAGTTAACAAAAGTAAAACTTAGATTTTTCTTTTTTAATCCTCAAAATAAAGTGCCTTTTAGGTAACATTAAGCCGTATTTTAGGCCTTAAAGTGACTTATAGGTCACTTTAACTGCCGACGGTTACAACCAAAAGTTTTGTATTGTTTTTACTTAATCTACTTTTTAGGTTGTTGAAAAAGTCTAATTAAAATTATCGTCAACACAGCAGCCGGTAATAACCATATAAAATCACTCATCTTAAATTCTCAATGTTTGAAGTAGTACTCTAACCTTAATGCTTTTGATGTGTTTTGCAAATTTACGTCGCTTATCTATTACCTTTCAATTTTTCTCCTCACTTATGCCTAGTTAGTTTTAGGACAAATCACTAGGAAAAAACATGAAAGACCAAAAATCGTCGTTTATTCGCCAATATGTACGCGCTAGTAGATCACCGTGGGATGACAGCTCTACAATTTTGCTACTAGCTGATGTTGTTGATAAGCAAACACTAGAGCTGGGCTTCACCAATTACGTTTATTTACACCGAGATAGAGTGGGGAGCGTGCTGGGTATTAGTATTTCTCAACAGTTACTAGCTACTAATCCTGAGTTCTCACAGAGGTATTTGGAAGGTATTGAGATGTATGCTTTTTTACTCATACATATTGAAGACATAACAAACTTTTGCAGCTTATTTAGTGCAGAATTTGAGCAGCTATTTATGCTAAAACCCAACGTATATTTTGCAGCTGCAGAAGACAGTTGGTTACGGTTAATAGAAAGCTCATAAACTCTGGCGAGCCTCTGGGCTCGTTTTCTTATACTTAAAATGAGCTTCTAATTAAGTTTAATTTTACTTTTCTTTGCCGTGCTTCATCGCGATATATGCAAAGCCAATAGTGAGGACTATCGCTGGAAAAATCATCATTAAAAATTCAGTCATAACTACTCTCCGACTATAAGTTCTTATTAATAATAATGTTTGACGCGTACTTTGCAAGCACGGATATTTTTTCTTTTATAAAGTTGCATTAGCGCTATAGAAAAGAGTGACTTAAAACATATTGAAAAATACAAACTCCAAGTGAACTACTCGGTACGCTTTGTAATTCCCCTGCAGCGAATGTAATTATTAATGTAAAGCCATAAACATACCTGCATATCCATTACCCCAAAAAATTGCACTCAGCTTGTCGCTATACAAGCTACATAATCTGAAGAGCTAATAGGTGATTCACTGCACATCAAATGAACCTCGTCATGCTATCTGCTCAGTAGATGGTTGTGCAGGGGGAGGGCAATATAGCGATTGACCTGGCGGTAGGGCACGAATGCGTTGTCTTAATCGCATAATGTAACCTGATAAAATAATAAAGAGAGCGAACTAAGTTCGCTCTCTTTATTATTTTTGTGATTGCTCTTTAGGTAAGTCGAAAAGACTAATAAATCCTCTGCTATGTACTTACATAAAGTAACAAGGACAAAAAGGACAATAGCTATGACTAAGAATAAATGGATTGAGTTTATTGCTAACGCTATAGCAGAGGTATTTAGTATGTTTGGCTTTATATTTATCGCCTTCGGTTGGCTTTATTATAAGGGGCTAATAAATAAAACCTATTTAATATTATCTACTATCCAATCCTATACGCTCACTTTGGCGGCTTGCTATATAGGGCATTTAACATTTAAAACAATTGCGCTGTATTGTAGCCGCAATAAAAAACACTAAAGCATCGGATGATGCTTTTTTTGTTGGGGTAAACATTTTATCTCACATTCATATTTCGACTTATGAATAAAACAGCGTTGTAATTTCATCACAAAATTTTGTGCGATATACAATCGCAGATTCTAGTAACTCAGCGTCTTCGTGAGTCATGAATGGTTGTTGGGTCTTCTTGTTTATACGCTTGGGGAGTTCATCCATCAACTGAGTGTGCAATCTTTTTATATCATCAAATATTTGCGTAGATTGTGAAAATATAAATACCTGTTGGTAATGGCCTGCTTTAAGTGAGTCGAGGTATTTGAGCAGGATAGTCTGACGCGTCGATTTATTTTTAAATGAGTTTTCAATTTCGATGGCAACGACGGCTTTATCTGGTAATACGGCCACACCGTCTACAATTCGCGCACTGCCTTGGTTATATAATCGTTTAAATTCTGGCTCAGATAAAAATCCTGTCCATAGCGGCCTGTAAACGCCGTCTGAGGTATGGTTATGTAATCCGCGAAGGGCAACAAATGTATTCATCAGGTCGTGCATTATGTGGTTGTAGTTAACCTGCAGTGCGGGGTTTGATTTTGAGCGAAAGTAAGTATCAATACTGGTTTGCTCTTGTGCGTATTTAGCTCCTGAGTAGCTAGGAATATAGACCCGCCCATCAGGACTTCTGTGTGTAGGGACCATCGTTAACAGTTTTTCGTCTACTAACTTATTTAAATGGGCAAGCGCTTGAGGTTGACTAATATTATAGAACCAGCGAATAATCACTGGCGCGACAATAGAAAACCTGACCGCAATTAGGACTGTTAGAGCAGTACGGTTTATACCTTTTTGATAGTTGTTAGCACCTACGTTATATCGCATATCAATGTCAAAATAGCGGGCGTATTGATGAGTATAGTCGTTATCGTTTTGCATTCGGGTTCACTAAATCAGGAGTCATAATTTATATAACTCCCGAGCATGCAAAATTGCTCGCTTATTTGGCGCGAACCATTAAAAACCGTCCTTCGTTATATACATCACCAAACGCGATACTCATAAGCTTTTCACTACTGGCGCCGTTGCGTGATTTAGACTGCGCTATATCAACCACAGTCACTGCATTAGTACTCAGTTTTAAATCTTTTGCTGCAATGAGCACATTATCAACTGCACGCGCAATTTCAGTATGGCCTCGGTAGTTTTTGCCTGTTTTATCTGTATGGTGCAGTATCAAAACAGCCTTTCCTTCGTTTCGTAATGCATCAATACATTTGTTGTAGTAGTTCCAGTCGTTTTGATTGAGCTCTTCTGCGGATGTATACAGTGCGGATAGGTTATCGAAAATCACTACATCGGCCCATTCAATATCACTGGCGAGTGTATCAAAACCGTCAGGTGTTGCGAGGTCGGGCATTCCTCCTGGAATGCTTTTTCTATGAATTACTCTAAATAATTGGTCACCAGGCCCAGCGCCTATCGCGTTAAAAATATTGCCAAAACGTGTTTGTATCTGATGCAAACCTAATTCAGCATCAATATACAAAACTTTTTTAGCTTCGCACGGCTCATTACCAAAACTAGTAGTGCCAGCAGCAACACACGCAGCAATATACTGAGATATATAGGTTTTTCCAGAGCCGGCTCCGGCAGCAAGTAGGGTAGCCTCTCCGGCGGTTAATATCGAAGGTACAATGATGCATGGTTGAGGAATATCGGCCTGAACAATACTAAGCACGCTATCGGCTTTTCTTAATTGATCTAATGGATTAGGTGTGTTTGTTGATTCACTGTTTTGTGAAAATTGTTGGGTATGTTTTTGGTCATTCATATTTATAAACTCCTATAAAATTGCGATATTTCGGAATTTCTAAATAGGATGTCGAAAAACGAACTAATTGCGTTTTAAGTAAAATTATCTAGGGCGTGTTGATCTTTGTGGTATGAAAAACAAACAGCATGAAGATAAGGTATAATTGAATTCGCCAGAAAACTTTACACCGAACCTACATGCCAAGATTAATGCTAACAGACGGGACATGGAATGTCTTATCAAAAGTAATGTACTTAAGTGGTCGAATTTATAATAAGCCCGACCATAGAAAAACGCTCGAAGGCATACTGTATAAGATGCGCACAGGTATTCCATGGCGAGATTTACCTTCTGATTTTGGCCGTTGGAGTGCTATCTACAGACGGTTTAATTTATGGTCCAAAAAAGGGATTTTGAATGAACTGTTTCGCGCATTATCTCGTGATGCGGACATGGATTGGGTCTTCATTGATGGCAGTATTGTCAGGGCTCATCAACATAGTTGCGGTGCAAGAACTGCTGACAATGAATCAATTGGAAAGAGCCGAGGTGGAAATTCTACGAAAATTCATCTTGCAGTCGATAGCGGAGGGTTGCCTGTTTATTATGAATTATCCTGTGGAAATACGCATGATATCGTCCATGCAGAGTCACTCGTAGCTAATTGCCCAACAAGTAATATGGTTGTCGCAGATAAAGGCTACGACAGTGAAAAACTGAGAGCGTTTGTTCGTGATAATAACGCTACACCCGTTATTCCACGTAAGGGCAACAGTTTAGTAGGCAATGAAGATATTGACTGGTGCATGTATAAATATCGGCACTTGGTTGAGAATGCATTTGGCCGTATTAAGCAATATAGAGGGATAGCCACGCGGTATGAAAAGCTTGAACGAAATTATCATTCAATGCTCGCTTTAGCATTTACTATGATGTGGCTACCAATGTGGGCTGATTGATATATGTACTACAAAGATCAACAGCCCCTA
>NZ_AUTH01000100.1:0-12231 GCF_000497975.1 Pseudoalteromonas sp. TB41
TGAATCGCCCCGAGTTCATCGGAGACCAGTTTGTTTAAGTCAGGCCACTTTACCTGACTCGTTTAAATTATCATAGTAGTCTGTTTCATATTGAGCTGGTGAAATATACCCAATTGAAGATAATAAGCGTTGATTATTAAACCAATTGACCCACTCTAACGTTGCGTATTCAACAGCATCAACATTCTTCCACGGGCCATTTCTGCGAATAATCTCTGTTTTAAATAATCCATTTATTGTTTCAGCCAATGCATTGTCATAAGAGTCACCCACACTGCCTACAGACGCTTGAATTCCAGCTTCAGCAAGTCGCTCAGTGTATCGTATAGACAAATATTGGCTGCCTCTGTCGCTGTGGTGAATTAACCCTTCGGGGTTGCCACGATGCCAAATAGCTTGCTCTAACGCATCAAGAATAAGCTCTGTGTGCATTGTCGTTGATACACGCCAACCTACAATGTATCGTGAAAAAACATCTATCACGAAAGCGACATAAACAAACCCACTCCATGTGGCAACATAGGTGATGTCAGCTACCCAAAGTTGATTTGGCTGCTCAGCAGTAAATTGACGATTAACTAAATCAAGTGGCTTATCTTGTTGCTCGTCAGGTATCGTTGTCTTATGTGCTTTACCCCGACGAACACCTTGAATTCCCATAACTCGCATCAATCGTTCGACTGTACAGCGGGCGACTTGATGGTCGTCAAGCTGTAGCTGCTTCCATATTTTTCTTGCACCATAAACTGACATATTATCCTCCCACACTTCGCGAATGAGTATTATCAGCTCAGCATCACGCTTTTTGCGGTTAGACAGTCGCTCAGGCTCTCTTTGTATCTGTTTATGAGAATAATACGTTGATGGTGCAATCGGCAATTCCTTGCAAATTGACTCGACACCGTAATGCTCTCTGCAAGCATCAATAAAATCCACTATTACTTCTGTTTGCGGTCGAGCTCCGCTTGGGCGAAAAAAGCGGCAGCTTGCCTCAGGATATCATTCGTTCGCTTGAGCTCTTTATTCTCGCGCTCTAAGACGGCAAGGCGTTCTTCAGTTGATTGCGTATTAGAAGAGGGTTTAGACGGTTGAGCTTGAGATTTCTTGACCCATGCTCTAAGTGTTTCTGGGGTACATCCCAGTTTATCTGAAATCGATACTAGCGCAGCCCAAAGAGAAGGGTATTCATGCTGTTGTGTGGTAACAAGCCTAATTGCACGTTCACGAAATTCTGATGTATAGCGATTTGATTTTTTCATAGTTCCAGTTTCTCAAGTTATTGAGTCTCTGGCAAACACGGGGCGATTCACGCCAATGTAAGCTTGCGCATTTATAGTTTTTAGTAGCTTATTTTCAGGGTAGTGTTGTTGTAATTCATCCGTTATAAAACACGCACTTTTTGAAGGTAGTTGTTCACAAGGCGAGCCTTCTAGCGAATAAGAAAAGTTATCAACGACCTCTGCGTTATGTAAAACCAATTGCGTAGTGGCTAATTTATCTTCATTTACAGAGGCAATAAATAAGTAATCGGCTTTAATTTCGTGCTGCAGTACTCTCAATTGTGCACTTAAATTTGCACATTGAGAATACGATACATCATAGGCTGTACCTATATCTAACTGTTTGCTATCCTTGCTCACTTTACTAACCTACTTTGAAAGAAAGACCTAATGACGCTAATGCTTTAGAGTGCTTTTCAATCGCATCAGACTCTGCTCCTACACAATGCGCTTGGGCTAAGTTTTCTGAAGACGCACTACTAATATTGGAAATATTGCGGCTAATTTCTTGCGATACCATGCTTTGCTCTTCCGCAGCGGTTGATATTTGCGTTGCTAAATCGGAAATATCTGTAATTGCTGCATAGACTTTTGAGACGATATCTTGGCTATTACGGGTTTCTTTAACACATGTTTCAGCAGCGTGTTTACCCGCTTCCATTGTTTTTGACCAGTTGAGTAGCGTAGATTGCATTTCAGATATTGAGACTTGAATTTGCTCTGTGGCGGTATGCGTTCTGCTTGAGAGTGCACGTACCTCATCAGCAACAACCGAGAAGCCTCTACCATGTTCACCAGCACGCGCGGCCTCAATAGCGGCATTGAGTGCAAGTAAATTTGTTTGATCGGCAATCCCTTGTATCTCTTGCATTATTCCACCAATTTTTTCAGCCTCTGTTGCTAACTCGCTCGCAGAGCTTGCTGAGTTATCAACTTCAGTTGCAAGTAACGACACCTCTCGCATTGTCCCTGACATGGCTTGCGTTGCTGACTCACAATCTTGGTGAGCTTGTTGCACTCGTTGATTAGTAACTAAGGTATTTTTAGCCACCTCGTCAATTGAATGCACCATTTCTTCGACCGCAGACGATACCTGATGTAATTCAGACGCTTCTTTTTCAACGCCAGCCTGCGCAGCCTCAGCACAAACTTTAAGCGAATCAGCTCCTTTGCTAAGGCTTAAAGTACCATCAATAATACGCCCAACAATGGTCGTTACTTTACCCTCAAGTAATTTAATCTGAAAATCACTATAGCTGAGGCTATCGCTACCAGAATAAATATGCCGAGATACGCTATCTGGACCTGCTTTGGTTTTTTTGATTGTGCTTTGCGAGCGAATTAACTCTTCATAAAAAATAACAAAAGGCAGAGGAACAAACAGCAAACATAACCAAAACATGTAACTTGTTAACCAAGCAATTAAAGCGGCACAGCCAATAAATAGAGGCAATTTAAATGCAGCTAATTTTTCACTTAAAGGCGTAATTGATTGACCGTTGTTTAAACGTTGGTAAAGCTTTTCTGCGCGGTGTTTATATTCTGGAAGGAGTTGTTGACGAACTGATTGATAACCTACTTTTTTACCGTTTTCGTAAATAGGGGTAACAAATGCATCAACCCAGTAATAACGCCCATCTTTACATCTATTTTTTACAGCTCCTCGCCATCCGGTATCGCTTTTTAAATTAGACCACATATCACCAAATGCCGCAGGTGGCATGTCTGGGTGACGAACCATATTATGGTTTTTCCCTTTTAACTCATTGATGGTATACCCTGAAACTTTACAAAAGCTATCATTTGCATAGGTGATAACCCCTCGTAAATCTGTTGTAGAAACTAATTCTTCGTCAATGCCAAACGAAACTTCCTGGTCTACCGTTGCTTGATTTCTTCTACTCATAGTGGGTGCTTCATTATTTTTTAATGGGTGAATTTGCGGGATATTAATTTATAAATGTATAAAACACAATTATACATTATTACCATATTCTAACAGTTCAAAAGAGCCTGAAACTTCATATTACACCTCAGCTTAGTAAAAATATACATTTAAAAACATGAGGTTATAAAAACTCACAAAAACAAACAAGAATAGTTATTACTTTATTTTAAGCTTATATACAAAGTTTAAACACCAATCACTGCTTATAGAGTAATTTTAGACCAAAGCGATAAGGTTCGCCAAAAAAGGGGCTAAAAAAAATGCCACCAAATGGTGGCATTTACACACGGGGGTATTTCTACTTATAGAAATTTTTTTACTATTTTGTTACGAAAAATATATATTAAAAAGGTAACATTTAGCCCATTATCTAGCAACATTTAACCGGGTTTTATCTTACAACTATTAACTCATCGGAACAGTCTTAACCATCACACCTTAATACATACGTATTTTTCTTCTAAGTACTCATCTAAACCCTGATGCCCGCCTTCACGACCAAGACCTGATTGCTTTACACCACCAAACGGCGCAACTGGGTTTGATATAACGCCCTCATTTACACCTACCATGCCAAACTCTAGCCCTTCGCTAATACGATAGATTTGTTTAATGTTTTGGCTATAAAAGTACGCAGCTAACCCATAAGGGACGTCATTAGCAAGCGCAAGTACTTCGCTTTCTTCATCAAATGGGATCACCGTTAATACAGGACCAAACACTTCTTCGTGATAAATATCCATTTGTGTAGTGACATTGGTGACTATTAATGGGTTTTGAAAACTGCCACCTAAATTGCTGTTATCTCCAATTAGCGTAGCGCCTTTATCAAGAGCGTCTTTAATCAGTTGTTGCACTTTCTCTTTTGCTTTGGGGTAAATAAGCGGCCCTATGTCGGCATTTTCATCAAAACCGTTCGCAACTTTGAGCGCAGCGACTTTGGGTGTAATTTTTTCAAGCACGTCATTTAATATATTACGCTGAATAAAAATACGATTTGCTGCAACACAAGCTTGTCCTGAGTTTCTAAATTTGGCCGCCATTAATCCATCAATCGCATCGTCAATATCAGCATTATCAAATATTATAAACGGGGCATTTCCCCCCAATTCCATTGAAGTACGCTTTATTGTAGATGCACATTGAGAGAGTAACTGCTTACCTACACCTGTAGAGCCAGTAAAAGTAAACTTACGTACCACCTCTGAGTCTGTCAGCATTTTGCCAACCTTTTTGGCATCTTGTGACACAAGCACATTAAATGCACCTTTAACAAAGCCAGCCTGATCAGCTAAATAAGCTAAAGCGATAGCACATAATGGTGTGTGCTCAGAAGGCTTGAGTATAAAACTACAGCCCGCGGCATAAGCCGGCGCGACTTTTCGAGTCACCATAGCAACAGGAAAGTTCCAAGGCGTAATACCTGCTACCACGCCAATAGGTTGCTTGAAGCTAGTTAAACGATGACTGTTATCGGTGGCAGGGATCACATCACCGTAGCTGCGTTTAGCTTCCTCTGCAAACCATTTAATAAAACCGGCGCCATAATCTATTTCACCTAGCGATTCTTTAAGCGGTTTTCCCTGCTCTTTAGTCATAAGTGTAGCTAGCGTTTTTTTGTGCTTTATTACTAGATCATACCAACGCATCAGGGTTTCGCTTCGCTCGGTCGCATTGGTGGCTTTTAATTTTACAAAAGCGCCTTGTGCTGCTGTTATGGCATTTTTTACGCCTTGCTCGTCAATATCACTTACATCAACAATACTTTGTTCGGTGGCCGGATCATCAACGCTAAAGCGTGAGTTGGTTTGATAAAATTCACCGTTAATAAACGAGTCTGAAAAAATAAGATCACTCAAAATATACCTCCAAAATGGGTTTTGGGTTTTGGGCTTCGGGTTTTGGGCTTCGGGCTTCGATAAATTAAAAAAGCCTTGTGGTTAACGCTACAAGACTTATTCATTTTAATTTACCCGCCGCCCGTAACCCTTTACCTTCAACCTTTGTATTTATTCACTTCCTCTGCGCACTCTGTAATCTCTGTGGTAAATAAAATTACTAACAAACGCGGGATAAAACCGCTTTAAAAAGCATATGCACAAAGAGAAGTGAATGAGAAGAAAATGAGAAAACACTAACCATTAGCCTGAGTAATTAATTGTTTTGTCACTTCCTCAAAAAGCGCAGCGTCTCTTAACCTCTTTGTGCATAATTTTATTACCTTTAACCACATTTGCGCGGCGTAAAGCCGCGCCTACAGGCTATTTTAATTTACCCGCGTCTCGCAGCCCGCCGCTCGTAACCTTTTGCCTTTCGCCTTTAACTTTAAAAAGACGCGGGATAAACCCGCTGCTACTTCTGCTCGGCGTAAAGCCCCGCCTACAAAATATTTACACCACAGAGAATACAAAGGCGCTTCGCGCTACACCGAGGGGTTAAGGTAAATAACACTAAACCTTTGCCTTTGCTCACTTTCTCTGTGCTCTCTGTGGTGAATAAATCACTAAAAAATCAAATAATGAGCCGCTGCAAGGCTAACTTGAGAAAGCTCTACGTCTACAAAAGATTTGTCTGCGCGGCATAAATCTTCGCCTAAAACAAAAAAGCCGCTGTATCAAACAGCGGCTTTTAATATGATAGTCATTAATTAAAAACTAGTGTTCTTCATTAACGATATTGAGATTGTACTTAGGTATTTCAACCACTAAGTCTTCATCTCTAATAATTGCTTGGCAACCTAAGCGCGATTCAGGCTCTAAACCCCATGCTTTATCTAGCATATCATCTTCTAGATCATCACTTTCATCTAATGAGTCAAAACCTTCACGGATCACTAAATGACACGTTGTACATGCACATGATTTTTCACAGGCATGAGGAATGCTAATGCCATTTTTAAGCGCGATATCAAGTACCGTTTCGCCAGCGGGCGCTTCTATTGCTGCACCGTCAGGACACAACTCCGGATGGGGAAGAAAAACAATTTGTGGCATTCTAATCTCTCTTATATATTGTCTACTGACTGACCCGTTAAGGCTTTTTTAATTGACGCGTCCATTCTGCGCGCGGCAAAATCACTGCTCGCATTATCCATTTTTTCAATGGCCGCTTTAATTTCGCTTGGCTCTTGCGCACTCTCGCGTACTTTCGCAAGTTCGCTTATTTCCACTTTTAGTGTCGCTAATTGCTCAGGCTCAAGTAAATCGCCATCAGCAGCTAATGAGGCTTCCATCGCTTCTATTACACGAAGCGCTTCAACTTGTTGCTCTTTGAGCATACGCGCTTGCATATCGCCTTTAGCGTTACTCATCGACTCTTTAAGCATATTAGCAACTTGGTCGTCAGACAAACCAAACGACGGTTTTACTTGTATTTCTGCTTGGACACCCGTTGATTTTTCCATGGCTGATACGCTTAGTAAACCATCAGCGTCTACTTTAAAGGTAACGCGAATATGCGCCGCCCCCGCCGCCATAGGAGGAATACCTTTTAAGCTGAACTTTGCCAGCGATCGACAATCGTCAACCAGTTCACGTTCACCTTGTAATACATGCAACGACATAGCCGTTTGACCATCTTTAAACGTAGTAAATTCTTGCGCACGTGCAACCGGAATCGTGGTATTGCGTGGAATGATTTTTTCAACCAAGCCACCCATTGTTTCAAGGCCTAACGACAACGGTAACACATCAAGTAATAACATGTCGGAATCTGGCTTGTTACCAATTAATACGTCAGCTTGTAATGCTGCACCCAGTGCAACAACGCGATCAGGGTCAATTGAAGTTAGTGGCTGTTTATCAAAAAATTCACCGACTTGAGTACGCACTAATGGCATACGGGTTGAACCGCCAACCATCACGACTTGTAATACTTCTTGGTTTTCAATACCGGCATCTTTTACTGCACGACGACATGAACGAAGCGTTTTTTTAACCAGTGGCATAGCAAGCTCATTAAATTTTTCTCGCGTTACTTCAACCATGTATTTTTCATCGTCAAACTCAAGGCCAACATTCACTTTTTCGTATTGGCTGAGTGCTTCTTTACAGGCTTTGGCTTTATTAATGAATAAGCGTAATACCGAAGGAGATAAGCCTGTCACGCCGGTTTCTTGTTTTAGGTAATCAACTAATAATGAGTCAAAGTCGTCGCCGCCTAGGCTAGAATCGCCACCGGTGGCCAGCACTTCAAACACGCCTTTATTAAGACGCAGAATAGAGATATCAAAAGTACCGCCCCCTAAATCATAAACGGCGATAATACCTTCTTGCCCTGAATCTAAACCGTAAGCAACGGCAGCGGCAGTAGGCTCGTTTAGTAAGCGCAGTACATTAATACCGGCAAGCTCAGCCGCATCTTTGGTGCTTTGACGCTGTGCATCATCAAAATAAGCTGGTACCGTAATCACTGCCCCTAAAATATCTTGATTACCAAAGCTTTGCTCAGCGCGTACTTTTAAAGCATTTAAAATATGACTTGAGGCTTTAACTGGGCTGATTTTTCCCGCAGCCGTTTCGATAGCCAATGCACCATCATCATCGCAAAACTGATAAGGCAGTTGACCATAGCTTTGTTCTATTTCGGTTTGCGTTTTACCTAAAAAACGCTTCACTGAAATAAGCGTATTAACCGGGTCGAGTGTAGCCGCTTGCATTGCATCATTACCCACGGTAATGCCGCCAGCTTGATAACGAACTACAGAGGGTAACATCGCTTCGCCTGACTCATCAGTAATAGTGCGTGCTTCGCCGCTTTGTACGGTTGCCACTAATGAATTTGTAGTGCCTAAATCAATTCCAATGGCTAATTTGTGTTCATGTGGTGCCGCGCTCTGCCCCGGCTCAGCAATTTGCAATAATGCCATAATGCTCTTTAAACTCGTGTTGCTCGCTTTGCAGCAAGTAATTAATCGTCAAATAAACTGTCTTCAATGCGTTCAAGTTCGTCTTGTAACTTATATACAAATTTTAATTTGCGAATGTTGTCAGCGGCGTGTTGATATTGTTGCTCATCGTTGCTTGCAAGTTGCTCAGCCAATTCGTTGCTATACTGGGCTTTTAATTGCTTTATTTGCGACTCAAAATTAGCAATAGCGATCTCTGGATCACTTGCAGAGGGAAGTTCTTCAAGCTCTTCGCGCAGTTCCATTTGTTGCATCAAGAACATGGGATCTTGCAGTGTTTGCTGCTCAGAGCGAATATCAACGCCCAGCTCACTCAACATATATTCAGCACGTTTAACCGGATGCTTAAGTGTTTGTAATGCGTCGTTAATTTCAGCGGTACTTTGTACGGCCATTAATTTATCACGACTGCTGGCATTAGCATGGCGATCAGGGTGTACAGCACGTTGAAGTTCTAAGTAGTGCTTGTTGATCATTGCTAAGTCAATATTGTAATCAACCGGTATTGCAAATAACTCAAAATAACGCATAACTTCTCACAAATGACAAAGCCCTACATTAACTGGCAGGGCTTATTTATACCCAAGTAGCTTAGGTATTCAAAACAAGTTTGAGCTTAAACGGTAAAGCTTTCGCCACAGCCACACTCATCGGCTTGGTTAGGGTTATTAAATTTAAACCCTTCATTTAAACCTTCTTTAGTGTAGTCGAGCTCGGTGCCGTCGATATAAACTAAGCTTTTAGCGTCAACAATTAAGGTAACGCCTTTGGCCGCAAATGTTTCATCGTCATCGTTTAGCTCATCAACAAACTCTAGAACATAAGCAAGACCTGAACAGCCCGTCGTTTTAATGCCAACTCGCAGGCCAATGCCTTTACCACGGTTTGCTAAAAATGATTGTACGCGGTTTGCTGCCGCATCTGTCAATGTCACTGCCATGAATATCTCTTAGTTTGTATGTTTGCTTTTGTAATCTGCAATTGCTGCTTGAATTGCATCTTCGGCTAAAATTGAGCAGTGAATTTTCACTGGTGGTAATTCTAGCTCTGCGCTGATATCGGTATTTTTAATAGTCGCAGCTTCGTCTAATGTTTTGCCTTTAACCCACTCTGTTACCAGCGAAGATGAAGCAATTGCGCTACCACAGCCGTACGTTTTGAATTTTGCATCTTCAATAACGCCTTCCGCCGATACTTTAATTTGCAATTTCATTACGTCACCACATGCTGGTGCGCCTACCATACCCGTTGCCACTGACGGATCGTTCTTATCTAGAGCACCTACGTTACGTGGGTTTTCTACGTGGTCGATTACTTTATCACTGTAAGCCATAATTCTATCCTCACTACCTGCTAGGTATGGGCTCCACTAATTAGTGGTGCGCCCATTCAACTGAATCTAAATCAACACCTTCTTGGTGCATTTCCCAAAGAGGAGACATTTCACGTAAACGGCCAATCGAGTTTTTCATTAACTCAACGGTGTAATCAATCTCTTCTTCGGTAGTAAAACGGCCAATACTAAAACGAATCGAGCTGTGCGCTAGCTCGTCGTTGCGACCTAATGCACGTAATACGTAAGAAGGCTCTAAACTTGCAGATGTACAGGCTGAACCTGACGATACCGCAATATCTTTAACAGCCATTAATAACGACTCACCTTCAACAAAGTTAAAGCTAATGTTGACAATACCAGGTACTGATTGGTCTTGCGTGCCGTTAAAGTACACTTCGTCCATATCTGTTAAAATGCCGTCGATTAGGCGTTTACGCAACGCACTGATGTGTGCGTGATCTTTTTCAAAATCTTGTTTTGCAATTCTAAATGCTGCGCCCATACCCACTAATTGATGGGTTGCTAATGTACCAGAACGCATACCACGCTCATGGCCGCCACCATGCATTTGTGCTTCTAAACGTGCACGTGGTTTACGACGAACATACAAAGCACCTACGCCTTTAGGGCCGTATACTTTGTGCGCCGAGAATGACATAAAATCTACTTTGGTTTGTTGCACATCGATTAAAACTTTACCCGCGCTTTGTGCTGCATCTACGTGGAACATAATTTTACGTTCGCGACACATTTCACCAATTGTAGCGATATCTTGGATTACACCTAGCTCGTTATTTACATGCATGATGCTTACAAGCACGGTGTCGTCACGCATGGTGTCTGCTAATTTTTGCAGATCAAGTAGGCCGTTTTCTTCAACGTCCATGTAGGTTACTTCAAACCCTTGACGCTCAAGTTCACGACATGTGTCGATAACCGCTTTGTGTTCAGTTTTAGCGGTAATAACATGCTTACCTTTTTTCTTGTAAAACTGAGCTGCACCTTTAATAGCAAGGTTATTTGATTCTGTTGCACCCGATGTGAATACAATTTCACGTGGGTCTGCATTAATTAAATCAGCAATGTCAGTACGTGCTTGGTCAACGACTTCTTCAGCTTGCCAACCAAAACGGTGTGAACGCGATGCTGGATTACCAAAATTACCGTCCATAGTCAGGCACTGCATCATTTCTTTGGCAACTCGTTCGTCAACAGGCGTAGTTGCTGCGTAATCTAAATAAATCGGTAACTTCATTTCTCTCTCCGCTGCAGGTCAACCTTAAAGTTGACAGCTTACTTGAATATTTTCCAACTGCTTAATTGCATCATTAACGCTGTTTTCTTGGCGAAGAGCGACCGCTTTAACGTCCGACTTTTCAACCAGTTCAGCTAAGGTAATATTATTTAAAAATTCTTCAATTCGTGCGCTTAAATCTGACCACAATGTATGGGTTAAACAACGCATACCACTTTGACAACCAGTATTGCTTCGCTGACACCGTGTAGCGTCAACAGATTCATCTACCGCATTGATAACATCGCCAACTGAAATTACATCGGCCTCACGTCCTAGTAAATAGCCCCCACCAGGACCTCGAACAGAACTCACTAGCCCATTTTTACGTAAACGGGCAAATAATTGCTCAAGATAAGACAAAGAAATTTCTTGGCGCTGCGAAATATCTGCAAGCGCTACAGGGCCTATATTTGCATGTAGTGCAACATCCAGCATGGCTGTAACGGCGTATCTGCCTTTTGATGTTAACTTCATAACGCCCCCCGCACAAAAGAGTGCAAATTTTAATTACCAGAGTAGATTAGTCAAGTATTATCCTGATTGGCTAGCCTCGAATGCCAGCCGATAAACTTGCAATACCCGACTGTTTTGGTCAAGTATTGGGTCTATTGTAATTACCTGAGTAATTTAGTCAAGTATTAGTAGAGCAATAAAGGGCGCTATTTATAACTAATTGCTATTTTATAGACTTATTAATTGAGGTAAGAATACCTCGTAATATGTTCATTTCAGCATCTTCAGGGCGAGCACGATTAAACAAGCGACGTAGCTTAGTCATTACCATGCCTGGGTGCTGCTTAATGATGAAGCCTGTTTTAAACAAGGTGTCTTCAAGATGTTCGTAAAACAGCTCTGTTTGTTTAGACGATGGATATAGGGTGTCGTCTTCTTCTTGTTCCGCTTTAGGCTGTTGATTTAAAAACGCCATACGCGTTTCATAGCATAAGGTTTGTACTGCCATGGCTAAATTTAGCGAGCTGTATTCTGGGTTAGCAGGAATACACACATGGTAATTACACAGTTGTAATTCTTCATTAGTTAACCCACTGTTTTCACGACCAAATACAAGCGCTACAGGGCCATTTACGGCTTCGCCAACAAGCTTTTCACCACATTCACGCGGCTCTACCATAGGCCACGACAACGTACGCGAACGGGCGCTGGTACCAATAGTTAATGCACAATCAGCAATCGCATCGGCAACCGTATCAACAATAACCGCATTACCAAGTACATCAGTAGCACCTGCAGCCAGTGCGCTGGCATGACTGTCTATTTCACAGGCTGGATCTACAAGGTATAACTTTGATAATCCCATGGTTTTCATGGCGCGTGCCGCAGAACCAATATTGCCAGAATGTGAGGTATTAACTAAAACGATGCGAATATCATCTAAGATCATTACAGTGCTACTTATCAAGTACAAAAAAATTGCGCAAATTCTAGCATGAAAACGCGCTGAGA
>NZ_AUTH01000101.1:0-42692 GCF_000497975.1 Pseudoalteromonas sp. TB41
ACCGCTATTTACAAGTAACGGCGAAGTTCACTGGTTAAAGTCCAGTACTATTTATTTTAATAGTAGCGTTTTAATTTATATGTGGGTGATTAGCTCAGTTGGGAGAGCATCGCCCTTACAAGGCGAGGGTCACTGGTTCAAGTCCAGTATCACCCACCACATATAAAATCTATTATTATGTTAATAGTCATGTTTTAAAGTTGTAATATGGGTCGTTAGCTCAGTTGGGAGAGCATCGCCCTTACAAGGCGAGGGTCACTGGTTCAAGTCCAGTACGACCCACCATTCTTTGAATGGTGCATATTACAAAAATCTAAATCTTCCAGTATCACCTTCCATTTTAATATTCATTATCTTCCACTCCTTTAGTTCATGTTCAGCATTAATTGCCATTTAGAAATTCGTTATCAAGCAATTCTTCGGTTTCAAAAAATCAGTATTACCAATCACATGCCAAAAACCTATCTTCCGAGTTTTATTATCTCCAAAATCATTTTGTTTAAACTTATTTTATTACGCGTGCTATCCATTTACTTTAAATGGGTTTTTAGCTCTTTTAAGATAAAAATATAAACCTTTAGAATTAATTTGCTTAATAAGCTCTCATCTTCGAAGCGAATCTTTAAATTACCTTGTAAGCGTCTAAACTGTTGATTATAGTCTGTGTTAAATTCAATTACGCTTAAGCCAATGTCTAAAAATATTTTTAATGAAGCAAAAATACTGATTGTAGAGGAGCAGCCACTTGCTCAAAGCTACATGAAACAGTCGCTCGAAAAAATTGGCTTTGGACATATGCGTTTTGCAGATCATGCTCTAGCGGCAAAAGAACAATGCTTACATGAAGAATTTGACTTGGTAATTTGCTCTTTTAATCTAAGCAAACGCCAAGATGGCTACCAGCTTTATGAAGAATTACGCGCTAAAGCATTAATAAAACACTCTACTGGGTTTATTTTTACATCTGCGGAAACTAGCGGAGAGTTAGTTCACAGTGTGTTAGAACTTCAACCCGATGACTTTTTAGTAAAACCTTTCTCTGTACAAGAGCTAAGAGTGCGCATAGAGCGTATTCTCAAACGCAAAAGCGACTTAAAAGCTATATACACTTTAATTGATGACGATAACCAGTCTAAAGCATTAAAACAAATTAATGCTCAGCTTGATAAAAGTAATAAATACAGCCCTATTCTGCTTAGATTAAAAGGTAATATTTTACTGGCGCTAAAACAAAACCAAGAAGCGAAAGACTTTTTTAAATCAGTTTTGAATATTCAAAAATTTGCATGGGCAAAAGTAGGATTAGTAGAAGCCTTAATTGCTAACAATGAGCATATTTTGGCTCAACGCATGCTTAAAACTATGCTTGAACGTAATGAAACACGACTAGTTGCATTAGACTTATTAGGCCGTTTAGAAATAAAACTAAACCAATTTGATTTAGCCCAAGACTTTTTAAGCCAAGCGGCCCATATTGCTCCACGTAATATAGACCGTCAAAAGTCACTGAACAGCGTATCTCTCATTAATAGAGATTATGAAACCAGCTACTTAACTCAAAAGGATATTGCCACTTTTGCTAAGTACTCTATGCATGATAGCCCAGACATTTATTTAAATGCCGCTCGTGCTGGGATTGATTTTGCACTAACCACAGATCAAACTGACCAAATAAACAGAATCTCCCGTCAAACAAATAAATATATTAATGAGCTAAAAACACAATTCCCAACCAGTAATGCACAAACTCAAATCGATGTGCTCAATGCACGCCTTTATTATTTAAAAGATGAACATAAAAAAGCGAAACAGTTGATTGAACAACTTGATGACAGCGATACTCAAATACGTTCAGTCGATGGTGCCCTAGATAAAGCAAAAGCATTACATGAATTAGGTTTTCATCAGAAGGCGCAAGCGCTATTTAGCCAAATTATTGATCATTGCGAACGCCACCCAAGTAGGAGCGACGCGACGTACTTGCGTTATATACAGCAACAGCAAAGTGAAAGACGTGATATTAAAATGGGGCCGAAGGAACTTAACAATCATGCAGTTAAACAGTTTGAGCGTGGCCAGTTAAATGTTGCTTTAGAGGCATTCAGTCAAGCCTTTAGGGTCATGCCACACAACCCAAGTATTGCGCTTAACTTATTACAGTGTTTAGTGGATAAATCAAAAAAACAGGGGGGCTCTTTCAATAGTCTATTGGCTCAAAAGTGCTTTAAACTATTAAAAAAATCACCCTTAGCAGAAGAGCAATCAGAGCGGTTCGATAAACTACTTCAGATTGCTAAAGAAATGAAACTAGAGATTAGCTAGGGCCTGTTGACATTTGCGGATTAAAATTTGTTCAAGCAAGGGACGATTTAATCGCAGCGTGAGGTTTGTAACCTAGTGGGCTCGATAACTGCTCCTGCGTTATTCTATTGGCTTACATCCATGTAAGAATAAGTAAAAGCCGAGCAAAGCTTCCGCGTCCTGCTCACGCCCCTTACCTACATCCATGTAGGCAACAAAGAGTTAATCGTCCTTTGGCAGAACCCTTTGGGCAGCGCCTGTTTGGAATTGATGCTAAGTTATCGCCCATTTATGGGGAATAACCACACCACATAGGCTCTGCCTTGCCTAAATACCAAACAGACTGCTGCAAATTTAACCTTGGAAGGCCAACAGGCCCTAGAGCTTTTTCATTGCCAGTGCGTTTACACAGTAGCGCAAGCCGGAAGGAAGTGGGCCATCAGGGAAAATATGCCCTAAGTGCGCATCACACACATTACAAACAACTTCAACTCGCTCCATGCCATGGCTGTTATCCATTACATACCCTATCGCATCAACCGTTGCAGGTTGTGTAAATGAAGGCCATCCTGTGCCACTATCAAACTTTTCATCCGCATCAAACAGTAGGTTGTCACAACACACACATACGTACTTTCCCGGTTCTAATAGTGTGCAACTAGTTGAACTATTTGGTCGCTCTGTGCCTTTTTTACGGGTCACGTAATATTGCTCTTCGTTTAACAGTTCACGCCATTGCTGTTCTGTTTTAACTACTTTTTGAACCGGTGTCGGATTGCCATGGTTGGCAAAATTAACAATATCGTTCCATTTCAACATAACAACCTCATTGCGTTATAAATTTGCTTCATACTGAGCCAAAAGCATTGGCTGACAGCCTATCATTACGTCCGTGGCTAATACCACGATCAACGCTATTTAAACACTATACGGTGCTTCTCTGTTGCTGTAAGTATACAGCTTATATAAGCGTGTAATTGAGCTTGACTACCAGGAATACTCACGCTTAATTGCCTGTCATTATTACTATGCACTATTAGCTCATCGTCTTTTATCTCTATTGACTCAATATTGCTGATGACTAACCAATGCGGGCCATTCTTTTTATCAAACAACCCGGTTAAACTAAAAACAAACAAATGCTGTGCATCACGCTGAATAAAGTTACGCAGCGGGTTACGCATTTTAAATAACGGCGTTAACCGGTAACAGCACGAACAAAATACCACTATCCACAATAGCAATATCCCTTTAAACCAAATATGTTCGCCTAATGATAAAAAATAGCCAACGCAGATAATAATCAGCCCTATAAAGGCCACTACTTGCGCTATTTTTTTATTAATAGTGTGCATAATCTCTTACTTTTTATCGGTTGCTTTTTCTGTCGGCTCAGGCCAATCACTAAAAAAAACACTTAAATAACGACTTTTTGCCAAATACCACAATACCCACAATACAATCACCATTTGTATGGCTAAAAACAGTGAAAAGCGATAATGACTATGGGCCGCCTGGATACTTAACCACGACAAGTCTATTAGCGCGCAAGCAATAAGCGGCCAACGCATGTATCGCCAAATACGCGCTAACCGTTTCGTAGCTTGATGCGAGTCTCTGGGTCTGCGTAAACAAAACAAAATAGTGGGTACAATTGCCACGGCACCAATTGCTATGGCAATAAAAAAATCATTTTTTGATTTAAAAAACAATGACATTAGATCAAGTTCAGGACGACGGCTCAGCGCGGCAATCACCCAAATAAAATAGGCCCGCAGTAACACTAAAATACTCAAATGAAACGCTATTGGCGTACGATAGCTACCATATTTATCCCAGTATTCAGGTCCATAACGGCTCACAACTGGTTTTTCCTATCGGCAATAGTGCCCAAAATAAAAAATGCAGCTAATAATGTGAGCCCTAACCACTTAGTACCAAAAAACAGTAAGGCTTTAGTTAGCAGTGGGCTTAACCACACCACTAATAAACCAAACCCAAACGCGGTGATCAACACAAAACATGCCACCCTTATAATAAAGTGACGCCTAGCTACCACGCCTTTGGTGAGCTTTAAAATATCATCCGCATAAAGCGACACTAAGCACACCATCAAAAGCAATGATAAATGCGGTAAATAGCCTTGTAGCCACTGGCCTAGGTCAATTAACAAGGTATTAAGTATATTTGTAAAACTAGCCATTATGAGTCTCTAACAAAGTAATTAAATCATCCTCTGTCAGTATTTCTATACCGAGTTCTTGCGCTTTAGTTAGTTTAGAGCCGGCTTTTTCGCCCGCCACTAGCGCATCCGTTTTGGCTGAAACACTGCCAGATACCTTGGCACCTAATTGTTGTAAGCGCGCTTTCGCATCATTGCGATTAAGCGTATTAAGCGTCCCAGTTAGCACATAAGTTAAACCCGCTAGCGGTTGTTCTTGCTCTGATGGCGCTGTTAACTGTGGCCAGTTAATGCCTTGGGCTATTAATTCGTTCACCACGGTTAAATTATGCTCTTCAGTAAAAAAGCCACGCACGTGCTTTGCCACTATTTCACCTACATCGCTTACTTCAATCAGCTGTTCAATGCTGGCATCGATTACGTTTTCAAGCGTTAAAAAATGATTAGCTAAGTTTTGCGCGGTTGCCTCACCGACTTCACGGATACCCAGTGAATATAAAAACTTTGCTAAGGTAGTCGTTTTTGCATCATCAAGTGCGGCAACTAAGTTTTTTGCTGATTTTGGCCCCATTCGTTCAAGTGATTCAAAATGTCCCTGCTTTAAAATAAATAAATCAGCCGGGGTTTTGATCAGCTCTCGGTCAACTAATTGATCAACAATTTTGTCGCCTAAGCCGTCAATATCTAATGCCTTACGCGATGCAAAATGCTTAATCGCTTGTTTACGTTGTGCTTGGCATACTAAGCCACCGGTACAACGTGCAACGGCTTCACCTTCAACCCGTTCAATATGCGAGTCACAAATGGGGCACATAGTTGGAAAGACAATTTCTTTTGCATCGCTTGGGCGTTGCTCAAGTACCACTTGAGTAATTTGCGGGATAACATCCCCTGCGCGGCGAATAATCACGGTGTCGCCCACTTTAACGCCTAAACGAGCTATTTCGTCGGCATTATGCAGCGTTGCATTTGATACCGTAACACCCCCAACAAATACTGGTTCTAGTCTTGCTACGGGTGTAATTGCCCCTGTACGCCCTACTTGAAATTCAACATCTAATAATTGCGTTATTTCTTCTTGCGCCGGAAATTTATAAGCGATTGCCCAACGCGGTGCACGAGCTACAAAGCCTAAGCGCTCTTGTAAGGCTTTTTTATTTACCTTTATTACCACGCCATCTATTTCGTACTTTAGCTCGCTACGACGCGTTAAAATATCATTGTAATAGGCAAGCGCAGCCTTTGGGCCTTCAACTAATTTGGTTTCTGGACACAGCGGTAATCCCCAATCGGTAAGCTTAGCAAGTTGCTGGTAGTGATCTTCAGGTAAGGTGCCATCGGCAACTAATCCGGTGCTGTAGGCATAAAACATCAATGGGCGTTTTGCGGTAATTTTTGAGTCGAGCTGGCGTAAACTTCCTGCCGCCGCATTACGTGGATTAACAAAGACTTTATCGCCACGTTTTTCTGCCTCTGCATTTAATTTTTCAAAGCCCGCGCTATCCATAAATACCTCACCGCGCACTTCAAGTTCACGAGGGTAATCATCACCGCGCAATTTTAATGGCACATTACGGATTGTTTTTACATTTTGAGTAATATTTTCGCCAGTAAAACCATCGCCACGGGTCGCCGCTTGAACCAGTACTCCATCGCGATAAATAATCGATACCGCTAAACCATCCAGTTTAGGCTCACAGCAAAATGTAAGCTCTTCAGTGCTCATTAAGCGCTCTTTAATACGACGATTAAAACCGCTAAATTCATCCTCACCAAAGGCGTTATCAAGCGATAACATAGGCACTTGGTGCGCTACTTGCTCAAACTTGGCAAGCGCCGCTCCTCCAACTTTTTGAGTGGGTGAATCGGCTGTTAAAAACTCAGGGTGCTGGGTTTCTAATTCACTTAGTGTCCGTAACAAGCGGTCATATTCGGCATCAGGTATGCTGGGTGTATCAAGCACATAATAACTATAATTGTGTTGCTCAAGCGTGGTACGAAGATGATTAATTTGCTCACTAATGCTGCTTGTCATGTAGACCTCAAAAAACATAAAAAAAGCCACTTTGACGAGTGAACGCCCAGTGGCTTACAAAATTTAACTTATGCGTATGTTACGCAGAAAATGCGCGAACCTGTTCAACATATTGACGAATACGCTCTACCGTCATTACATTTCGCTCTGCATCTAAAATATCGGCACCAAATTCATCCGCTATTTTTTTAGCGGCGCTGTGCAGCATGTTAAACGCGGCTAAACCGTCGCCATCGCATGGCAGAGTCATAAATAAGCTCACCCCAGCGGTGCTAAATTGTTCCATATTATCAATATCGAACGTGCCTGGGTTATACATATTCACCAGCCTAAATAACACCGGCCCTTGGCCTGCTGGGTCTAGGTGGCGATTAAAAAAGCCTTCTTCTGAATATTTAAAACCTAGCATGTTAACAGCAGGCAGTAATTTACTGCCTTGCATAGTGAGCCCTTCTGGCATTTGAATATGCACAATGACAAAGTCTGCAACGTCTTTAGGGGCATCTTGTTGTGTGTCTGCGGCCTCTTCTGTTACCACTTCAAGGTCATCCTCGATAGGTGTATTTACTGGGCTTTCGTCTATCTGTGGTTCATCAGCGCTGAAGTTTAACTCACTCATTTGTGGCTCTTCTCGTTGCGCTAACGTTGGCTCTTGTGGCTCAGTATGTACAGATGAAGGCTGCTGTTCTTGAACAGGCTCGACTCGCTCATTTGCAGGGAGTTCAGCATTCTCTTTTTTTCTTACTGACCACAAACCGTGTATTAATAAGCCACCAATGACAAATACACTGATCACAATTAAAACCCATCTTAATTCTTCGGCCATCCCCTCACCTTTTATTATTAATATGCCTAACAGCCATCATTTTACCTAAAATAACCAGCAAATGACTATAAAATTATGCATGTGCAAGTTGCACCGCTTGTTCAATATCCACAGCAACCATGCGCGACACGCCGGGCTCTGCCATGGTTACACCCGTTAATCTACCCGCCATTTCCATTGCAATTTTATTATGACTAATATAAATAAACTGCACAGATTGTGACATTTCTTCAACCAAACGGCAAAAACGAACCACATTGGCATCATCTAATGGAGCATCTACCTCGTCCAGCATACAGAATGGAGCTGGATTGAGCCTGAATATAGAAAACACCAATGATAATGCGCTCAGCGCTTTTTCTCCACCACTTAACAAATGAATTGTCGAATTTTTTTTACCTGGTGGCCTTGCCATTATACTAACACCACTTTCGAGTAAATCGTCACTGGTTAATTCTAAGTAAGCACTGCCGCCGCCAAACACTTTGGGGAAAAGCTGGCCAAAATCGTGATTTACCTGATCAAACGTAGACTTAAAGCGCGTTTTTGTTTCACGATCTATTTTATGAATAGCGCCTTCTAAAGCTGTTAATGCTTGGGTTAAATCGTCCAGCTGATTATTTAAATAATCACTTCTTTGCTTCGCTTGTTCAAATTCATCAATGGCTGCAAGGTTAACAGCTCCTAATTGCTCTAGCTGATTACTTACTCCAGCAAGTTGATTTTGCGCCGCATTTAATGACAACTCTGCAGGAAGCTCTGCTAATACCTGTTTTAAATTTTGATTAAGCTCACTAAGTGGCTCTAGTACCGCTTGCGCTTTTATTAGTAAGCTTTGCTCTTCAATACTCAGTTTTTGATGCTGCTCTTGCAATGCCACCAGCTCAGTCTGTGAACTTTTTAAACTCGCTTGTTTGTTTTGTAATTCTTGTTTTGCTTGAGCTAACTGCTGCTGGGTATCCACAAGGGTTTGTTCGCCTTGTTGGTGCTGTACTAATAATTGCTCAATACTCTCTGCAAGCTCTTGCTCAGGAATAAGTAACGCTTCAATCTGCTCTATTATCTCTTGCGCACCCTCTGCAGCAGTTGCAAGCGCCTGTACAGCATGGCTAAGTTTTGTTTGACTGAGCTGCCATTCACTTCGTGCTTTTTGCTCATTAAGGTTTGCCTGATGCGCTAGTGTTTTATATTGTTCAGCATTATTCAAAGCTTGTTTGTAACGCTCATCACTATTTATTCGTGTGCTATCGGCTTGGTTAAGCTCTTCAGCTAAGGCCTGTAACTGCTGTGCAAGCTGTTCATTTTTATCGAGCTCTTCGCTCAATAATTCGCTTAACTGCTGTTGTTGCTCTAGCAGAGGCAGACGCTGTTGTTGTAATTTTGTTAGCTGCTGCAGATGCTGATCAGCTTGCGCTTTAAGCATATCGCCACGCGTTGTTGCTACAGCAAGTTGTTGTGCTAATTGATGAATAGTGTCTTTGCGCTCATTTTGCTGAACAGTTAACAATGCAGCCTGCGTTTTATGTTCTTCAAGCGTGGAGTGTGCGTTCGTCAATGCCTGTTGTTGTTGCTCAAGTAAGGTTTCTTGCTGCTTGAGTTTTTTGTGCATTAATAATAAGGAATTTTCTGCATTTTTATCGCCACTTACATGCCAGTTTCGACCGTGTAATGCCCCTTGCTTATCTATAACCGCAATATAACTATTGTCGTTAAGTGCGCTTATATCGCCGGCTTCATCATAAGCAATATGATTTAATAACTCAGGATACACACCTGTGGTAATAAACGCGGCAATACTGTGCTTAGCTGCAGACTGCGATGCAATTTCCCACGTGCTATTTTCTGCTTTACCTTGTGATATATGAATGTGCTCAAGTGATGACAGCGCCTGCTCGACTAAAAACTCATATCCCGACTGAACAGTTAACTGCTTAAATAAGGTTAAACTTTCATCGCTGCTTTTTTCAAGCCCAAGAGTAGTTTGTAGCCCCGCTATACCGGCTTTTAATTCATTTACTTGCTGAGATAAATGCTGCCAATCTTGCTGTGCATCATCTAGCTGTTGCTGCTGAGTAGTTTGCGCAGTTTGGCCTTTACTGTGAGCCGTTTGCGCTTTCGCTAGCTGCTCAGTCAGGGCTTGTCTGTGCTGTTGTTGCTGAGTTAATAGCTGCTCTATCTCACTGTGTTTTAACTCATCTATTTGCTCATCAAGCTGCGTTAGTTGTTGCTTAACATAACTGCTTTTCTGTTCTGTGTGTTTTACTGCGTTGGTATGCGCTAACTGCTGATTATGCAATTGTTGATAATCTTCTTTTAGCGATTGCCAGTGTGATGTGTCGGCATTTTTAATCTCCAGCAGCCGATTAACCTCATCGCTAAGCTCTATAACCTGCTCGCTACACATTAAGTTATGCTCTACAGCCTGTTGTAAGCTGTCATCTAACTCTTGGCAGAAACTTTGTTGCTGCGTTTTGACTTCTTCACTTTGATTTTTTTGTTGCTCTAACTTGGCTAAATTTTGTTTCAGTGACAGCGTTTGTTGTTGAATGCTAATTTGCTGCTGTTCACTGCGAGTCAATTCTGTATGTGTATGGTGCTGCTGTTGCTGTGCATCATTAAGTTTATCTTGCTGAAATTGTACTTGAGCTTCAAGACTTGCCAGAACATCATCATGGCCTGAATGCGCCGTTTTAAAAAAGCTGATTTGTTCATCCAGTTTTTTTATTTGTGCGCTTTTATCAACTTGTTGCTGATGCAGCTTTTGCCATTTTAATACCGCTATTTGCCCCTTTAAAGTGCGTTCTTGGGTTTTAAATTCGCGATATTTTTTAGCATCAACCGACTGTACTGCAAGTTTATCAAGCTGGTTTTGTAACTCTTGGCGAACATCGAGGAGTCGCTCTAGGTTTTCTCGGGTGCTCTTTATGCGGGTTTGTGTTTCACGGCGGCGCTCTTTGTATTTCGATACGCCTGCCGCTTCTTCTAAAAAAACACGCAGCTCTTGCGGTTTGCTCTCAATTAAACGCGAGATCATGCCTTGTTCTATAATGGCGTAACTACGCGGCCCAAGCCCAGTGCCTAAAAATATATCGGTAATATCACGTTTGCGGCATTTGCTACCATTTAAAAAGTACAGCGATTGGCCATCGCGAGTTACCAAACGCTTAATAGCCACTTGGTTACGATCAGCAAAGGTATTGGGTAATTTACCTTGGGTATTATCAAATATGAGTTCAACAGAAGCTTGTGAGATGGGCTTGCGGTTAGTGGAGCCATTAAAAATAACATCTGTCATGGCATCGCCACGTAAATTTTTAGCTGAGCTTTCACCAAGCACCCATCGCACCGCATCAATCACGTTCGATTTGCCACAGCCATTAGGGCCGACAACACACGTCATTTGATCCGGAAATGGAATTTTAGTGGGCTCTACAAAGGATTTAAAGCCCGCTAATTTTATAGTGCTTAAGCGCATCTGTTTGTTTTACCAATTTTTATTATTTTTGTTAGTTGTTACAATTTAACCTATTTTTAGGCAAAAGGTTAAGCTTGGCGTTTAAAGTTATCTAAAATAATGCCCGTTGCCATTGCCACATTAAGTGATTCAGCGCCACCAAAGGCAGGGATGGTAATTTTATTTGTTACCAGCGCGGCACACTGCTGACGTATACCATGTGACTCGCTGCCCATTAATAACACCCCTTTCCCAGCAAACTGGCAATGATGGACATTCTCGCCCTCTAAAAATGCACCATAAATAGGCACATCCAAAGATGTTAAATAGCTAGGTAAATCAACTTGGCTTACCGATACACGAACAAATGACCCCATAGTGGCACTAATTGTTTTTGGGTTATACGGATCGGCACTGTCGGTGCTGGCAACAATGTGTTTTATGCCGTACCAATCAGCCACGCGAATGATGGTACCTAAATTACCCGGATCAGACACTCCATCTAAGGCCAATATTAAGCTGTTTTCATCGGGTAATGTGGTACTTGGCATATCAACAATGGCAATCGCCGCATTATTACTGACTAAAGTACTTACCTTTGTTAACTGCTCTTCATCTGCTGTAATAAAATGCGTTTGAGGGTATGCGCTTTGGTTATTATCAATAAAGTTTTGCGTTGCAAACACATCGGTTACTTTTAATGGGCTATTTAATAACTCCAGTACATTTTTTTCGCCTTGTACAAGGTATTGATTAAGTTGCTTGCGGTACTTCTTTTGGCCAAGCTGGCGAATTAGTTTAAGTTGGTTTTTTGAAATCATGTCAGCCCCGTTAAATTATCTGCACAGTATACCAGAGGAGACTTAAAGTGCAGCCCTATAAACAGCAAAAGCAATAAAATTAGCCTACTTACAATAAGCTAGCTAATCATAAAGATTGTTTTTATTCTCTAAAAAGGGTAAATTTACAAAAAATTACAAGGACTTTTTTTAAATGGAATCAATACACCCAACTTCATCTGAGTCAAACCAAACACCCTCCTCTATTTTTAGCGGTAAAGTACAATTTAGCGGCAAAAGCGGCGAATTTTTTGGCATATGGAGTGTCAATATACTGCTAAGTATTATTACTTTAGGAATTTATTCTGCATGGGCAAAAGTACGCACCTACCGTTATTTTTACGGTCATACGCGTATCGACGGTCATAGCTTTGACTACCTAGCCACTCCTATACAAATTCTAAAAGGCCGCATTTTAGCGGTAATCGTGTTTTTAATTTACACCATACTAAGCAGCCTCGCACCGGCGATAGGCCTTTTATTTGCTATTGGTTTTTTATTTTTGTTGCCATGGATCATTAACCAAGGTTTGCGCTTTAACATGCGTATGACCCGCCATCGTAATGTACGCTTTGCTTTTTCAGGTAATTACGGCGATGCATTTATTAACTTTGTTTTATTGCCTATTGCAAGTGTATTCACATTACACCTATTACTGCCGTATGTATTAAAGCGAATTGATCAATATATGCATGAAAACATCAGCTATGGAAATAAACCACTTACAGTAAATCTTCAGGGCGAACGATATTACATCGCAGCACTTATTACCCTGGGAGTTGCAATAGGTGGCTTAGTTATTTTTGGCTTCTTTGCTGGTGCAAGTGCCTTAACGATCGATAACTTAAACACACAAAACTTTAGCCTTTCGACAATTGTAGTGCCGCTATTAATTGCTGCGTTGTATGTTGCGTTTTTAACACTGGTAGGCGCTGTTTATCATTCGCTTATTCGAAATCATATTTTTAATAACAGTGAATTTACAGAAGTCGCTACCTTTGATTCGAACTTAAAAGCCATTGACTATGCCATCTTACTATTTACCAATGTACTGGCAATTATATTTACCTTAGGACTTGCCTACCCTTGGGCTAAAATACGCAGAGCAAAGCTATTAGCATCAGTTACAGAAGTCACTATTTATAGCGGCGCACTTTCGTTGATTGATGTTGCACAAAATGAGCAGTCATCATTTGCTGAAGAAGCTGCTAATGTGTTTGATATTGATATTTCACTCACCTAATGAGTAATTATCCTATTTTTGGCTGTTATTATTACCCTAATAGCAGCCAATATATTAAAAGCTACGCATACCTTTCCCATGAGCAAATAACGCTTGTTGACTCTGAGAATACGACGTTACTTTCATCAACTTTAGACGATTGCCAACTTGATAGTCCGTTACCGGGCATGGCATCAGAGTTAAATTTTGCTGATGGTGGGCGATTTGTTCCTCAAGATGTAGAATTTAGATGGCCATTCGCGCTTAAAAAGCATGGACTAAGTGAACGCTTAGAAAAAAATAAGATTCTTATTGTTGCATCCGTGCTGCTAATTCCCTTATTGCTTTGGTTAATTTTGTACCGCTTAATACCGTCAGCAGCCGTTTATAGCGTTAATTTAGCACCTACCTCGACAATTGAAACGATGGGGGAACACACCCTCAGTGTGATAGAAAAAGTCGCATTAGAACCTTCTCAACTTTCTACTAATAAGCAATCAGAAATACAGCAACAATGGCGTTTAATGCTTAACTCTCTCAATTTAGACAGTGCAAAATTTAGACTCTCTTTTTATCAGTCAGATTATTTTTCAGCTAATGCGTTTGCTCTTCCTAATGGGCGGGTTGTTGTGACTGACGAACTTGTTGAGCTATTAAAGAATGAACCTGATGCCCTGCGTGCTATTTTACTTCATGAAATTGGTCATGTTCAGCACCATCACAGCATTCGCCTTGCAGCACAAGCTGCAGCGAGCACCGTTGTATTTGCAGTTATTTTTGGTGATTTAGAAGGGATATTAGAGGTCGTGCTTGGCTCTGGTTCATCTTTTTTACAACAAGCGTTTTCACGAGATATGGAACAAGAGGCCGATGAATATGCTATTAAAAATCTTTTAAAATTAGGATATTCTAACCACGACTTTGCTGATGCAATTGAAGCACTGGAAAATAATTTAAAAGCACAAGAGGCGACCCTTGATGATACTTGGTTAAAGTATTTATCAACGCACCCAAGTTCCCAAGAGCGAATAGAATATGCGAGGCAATATAAACCACAATGACCCCTGAACTGAATTTATTGTTATTAGTTATCATTATGATAACGCTTGGCTACGGATTTATTTATCCGCGCTTTGCAGGCAGCAGCTTTAAAAAAGTATCGGTGCAAGATTTATTTGCAACAGGCATTACGCTATTAATTGCATCTACCCTTTATTACAACTCGGGCGTGCAATTTAGCTGGTTACTATTTGAAGTTAATTGGTTTTGGTTTACTTTTTTAACTTACGTAATAATCGAAATTCCGGTGTTTTTTATTTATGCTAAAAAGCACAATATGCAGTTTTCATAGTACTCTTATTTTTATACAAAAAAAGCGCCAAATTGGCGCTTTTTTGAGCTGCATTAAAACATACTAATATTTATGCTTAAGTGCCCACAAATGCAATAATTCACTGGCAATCGTTGCTGCGGCAATGGCGGTGAGCTCACTTTGGTCATAAGAAGGCGATACTTCAACTACATCCATACCCACCATATTAATGCCTTTGAGTGCACGTAAAATTTTCAGCACTTTATCAGAAGTTAAACCACCACATACAGGTGTACCTGTACCTGGCGCAAAGGCAGGGTCTAAACAATCTATATCAAAGGTTAAGTAAACCGGTAAATCGCCCACTCGCTCAATAATCTGCGCTGCAATATCATTCGCATGAAGATCATTGGCCTGCATAGCATCAATCACTGCAAACTCATGCTTGCTTTGATCAAAATCGGTACGAATGCCGAGCTGAATACTGTGATTAACATCAATCAACCCTTCCATTGGCGCATGATAAAACATAGTACCGTGATCAAAACGCGACCCATTACTATAGGTATCGGTGTGCGCATCAAAATGCACTAACGCCATTTTTCCATGAATTTTTGCATGTGCGCGCAACAGCGGTAACGTTACGAAATGATCGCCACCTAAGCCTAATAATGTTTTACCTTGGCGAAGTATTTGCTCTGCCGCCATTTCTAGCTGGGCAGTAAAATACTCAGGATCGCCTACCGGATAGGTAAAATCGCCAGCATCCGCTACTTTTAGCCGTTCAAACAAAGGAAACGTCCACGGATATTTCGTATCTTCCCACGCTAAATGCACTGACGCTCTGCGAATAGCATCAGGCCCTAAGCGGGCACCAGGGCGCCCTGAAGTAGCCAAATCAAACGGTAAACCCAGTACCACTACATCGGCTTCAATCGCATTAATGTTTTGTACCATAGGACGACGTAAAAACGTCATCCCGTTTGAGTACAATGAGTGGTCAACACAACCAAACAAGCTAGACATTGCTTATAACTCTTCTAAATAAGTGTAGCCGTCAAGGCCGCTTTGCAATTCGTCGAGGACGCTTTGCTGTTCATCTACTGCAATTTTTGCGCTGACTAACTGCGCATAAGACTGCTGAAAACCTACAACATCTAAATGTACATAACGCATCATGTCAGCAACAGTATCACCGAGGTTAATTTCTGTAATGCTGGCAACACCTTGCTCATCCATATTGACAATAGCACTGTGCGTATCACCAAATAAGTTATGCATATCGCCTAGAATCTCTTGATAGGCACCTACTAAGAAAAAACCCATTAAATAAGGTTTATCTGCTGTAAACTCTGGTACTGGTAACGTACTTTCAATACCTTGGCCATCTACATAATGCTCTAATGCGCCATCTGAATCACAGGTGATATCTAGTAACACAGCCCGTTTTTGTGGAGCTTGCGTTAAACCACTTAAAGGCAATACCGGAAACACTTGGTCAATACCCCACGCGTCAGGCAATGACTGAAACAATGAGAAATTGACAAAAAACTTGTCCGCTAAACGCGCATTAAGGTCATCTATAATCGGTCGATGAAAACGGTTTTTATTATCCATTAATTTATTAAGCTCATAACACACACGCAAATTAATTTGCTCGGCCCATGCGCGTTGGGTTAAATCTAATAATCCCATCGCAAACTGACTATGCGCTTCAGCTAAATCACCTTGGCTGTCGTGAAAAATCTCAATTAATGCACGGTCATCAGTAAGCACATGCAATTGTTGCCATGAAATCCACATATTTTTAAGTAACTGCGGCGCATCATCAGCTGGCGCTTCTATTTCTTCCGGTGTATACGTTTCGGTGCCAATTACATTGGAAATAAGCACTGCATGATGCGCCGTTAATGCTCTTCCCGACTCTGAAATAATGATAGGGAAAGGTTGCTCATACTGCTTACAAATATCACCGATGGTGTAAACAATATTATTTGCGTACTCTGCTAAGCTGTAGTTCATTGAGTTATGAGACTGGCTTCGCGTACCATCATAATCAACGGCTAAACCACCACCTACATCTAGGCAATCAATTTGTGCGCCTAATTTACGTAACTCACAATAAAAACGTGCCGCTTCGCTGACACCTAAACGTACATCACGAATGTTGGCCATTTGCGACCCTAAATGAAAATGCACTAACTGTACTAAATCAAGCTGATCAGTTTCTTTTAAGCGGTTCACAACATGTAATACTTGTGAAGCAGATAAACCAAACTTAGATTTTTCTCCGCCACTGGCTTGCCACTTACCTTTGCCTTGCGATGCTAAACGCACACGAATACCAATGCGTGGTTTTACATTTAATTCTTTAGCTTGGCTAAGTACCATATCCAGCTCAGACAGTTTCTCAAGTACGATATACACTTTATGGCCCAGCTTTTCGCCAATCAACGCTAAACGCACATATTCTTTATCTTTGTAGCCATTACACACAATCACCGCACTGGTTTTTTCAGCCAACGCTAATACGGTTAATAACTCTGGCTTGCTGCCTGCTTCTAAACCCAGCTGTTTTTTTTCTACTTGTGCTTGGCTGGCAACAATTTCTTCAACTACTTCGCGTTGTTGGTTAACTTTAATTGGGTAAACTAATAAATAGTCTTTTGGGTAACCATAGCTTTCTATAGCAGTATTAAATGCACCACATAAGCTATGCACGCGATGATGTAAAATTTGTGGAAAGCGAACTAACGCCGGCAAACTTAAGCCTTTTTCTTCAAGCTGCTTAGCAATGTCTGTTAATGCAATGGTTTGCTGTGGGGCATCAGCCTTGGGCGCAACATACACATCACCTTGATCATTAATACCAAAAAAACCTTGGCTCCAATGACGAACGTTGTAGCTCGTACGAGCTTGTTCAAGTGATGTTGTCTCTTTCATTTATCTTTCTCTTTTATTTATGAATGCCAAACCGGCTAGTTGCGCGCATTAAAAGAAAAATAGCGATTCATGTCCAACAAGTATTTCTACTCGTAACGAGTGAGGATTAAAATTGATAAAGAAAAACAGTAAATAGCGTATTATTAGCTGAGCGCAAGCTCCATAAATAGGCTGTTCGGGTTTTCTGTGTATTCACCAAAAGGGGCACATTGTACAAACCCTAAATTCTCGTAAAGATGGATTGATTGTCTTTGCTTTGGCCCTGTTTCTAGCTTTATGATTGGGATTTCTTCTTCGCCAGCATGGTGTAATAATATTTGCATAATACGGCGCGATAAGCCTTTTCCGCGATAACTAGGTTTGACATATAAACGGCGTATCTCACCATAGGGCTGGGTATCAAACTGCATAACAATCGCCCCACAAGCAATAATCCCCTCTTCATTTTTCAAGCCTATTGCATAGACATTGGGTTGACCCAATTGACTAACAGACAATGACTGTGCTGTCGCTACTGGATATAAAGAATTAATAAGTCTGTCGATATCAGAAAAAACATTAATCACATCGGGATCATCAGGGGTTAAATCTATTAACTGCATAGGTTATCTCTAATTTATTTTCTTATTTGTTAGCAAACTATAACGCATTGTAACAAATGAACAATAACTATGTTTTATGTCATTACTTTTAAAAAATACCGACACAAAATTATTATTGCAAAATAAAAAACAATAGTTTGACCTAGATGTACTATGACGGGCGTATAATGCAATCAATTAGAGTGTAAATTAGGAATAAATAATGTGGTTTAGCCCAAAAAAAAGAAAACAGGCGTTTGCAAAACAGCTAGTTAGTACACACGAAGCAGCTGCGATTATCGTTAACAACGACAACACTGTTATTGCAGGGAATGACGAGTTTACATCGCTAAGTAAGACACTTAACCAAACTAATGACACTAATACATTAACTTATTTAAATAAACGTTATAATCCAACAAGCAAAACCATTGCTTGTGGAAATAACTTGTTTTTAACCCAACACATTAGCCCGCTTACATTAAAAGAGCTTGATACATGCTCGCTCCATGTATTTAAACCTGAGCCGATAAGAGTGTTAGATGAGCAAGCTTGGCAAACACTTCTGAGTTTAGGTGAAGATATCTATGCAGTCTTCGATGATAACTCAAAGCTTGTTGCGAATAATTTAGATACGTCGAACAGTGCCGACGCTGCACTACTGCCCAAAGAAAACACTAAATTGCTAAACGTTTTACAAGATGCTTTAAATAGCGAACACGGTTCACTGTGTTTATCTGTAAAAGACAATATTTATTATAATCTTGCCCACACTACTTTTAACTTCAATAATACCTTGTTGTCTGCATTTATATTATCAAAACAATCACAAGTTGAAGACTATAAGCAATTTGAACTGTTATCTAAAGTGGTCAGCAATACCAGTACTAGTGTACTTATTACCAATAAAGATGGCTTAGTAGAATATGTTAACCCTGGCTTTGAAGTACTTTCAGGTTATACACTTGCAGAAGTAAAAGGCAAAAAACCAGGCAATTTCTTGCAGGGAGAACAAACAGACAAAGAAACCGTTAAGCGGATTTCAAAAAACCTTAAAAACAAACAACCATTTTATGAAGAAATACTAAATTTTGATAAAAATGGTGTGCCATATTGGATTGTTCTGTCGGTAAACCCAACATTTGATGATAATGGCCAGCACACAGGGTTTGTGGGCGTCAGTTCAGATATTCGCGAAATTAAGCGCCAAGTACTTGAACAAATAAACCAAAAAGATGCAATAAGTAGCCACTCGGCTGTGATTGAGTTTAATGAAGATGGCCAGTTCCTATCTGCCAATGAGTATACCAAAAAGCAATTAAACATATCTGAGGGCTCAAACATAGCGAGTGTGTTTGGTAATTTAAGGGATCATTTAGACGCTTCACGTATTCAAATACTCAACCAAGGCAAGCCGACTGAAGTAATGATGTCATTGACGCATCAAAATGAAGACGTAACGCTAGATTGCATTATTTCTTCTATTACCGATTTAAACGGTAAGGTTTCTAAATACGTTGTATTTGGTAGTAATGTCTCTTCTAGAAACAAATTGGTTACTGGAACGCATCAATCAATGTCAACCGTATTAGGGAAAATTCAAACTACGGTCACCACCATCAATGCCGTGGCAGATCAAACTAATTTACTTGCTCTTAATGCGGCCATTGAAGCTGCGAGAGCTGGTGAAGCTGGACGAGGTTTTGCCGTGGTTGCTGACGAAGTACGTAACCTTGCCAAAACATCAAACGAAGCAGCGGCACAAATTGGACTTTTAATAAATGAAACTCAAACGCACGTTGACGAGCTGGCTTCATTTTTAAAATAATTAAATAGTTTGAAAAAACTTAACAAACTTGCTCAATCAACAAATTAAACTGTTTGTTAGTGAATTATTTTAATCCGGTAGAGTCTCTGTGGCCTGAAGAAATGTGGCTGTTTTTTGTTAAAATTTAAGTGATGTATAAAATAGAAAAAGGCGCTAACGAGCGCCTTTTTTATGTGCTATTAGAGCCCTTGCTCATCTGCCATTTTTTTAACTATTTGTGGTGCTGTCCACAGTGACGGTAGTAACACAAAGGAAACTGGCACCGCGGTCACCACAATAAAGGACTGTAGCGCTGAAATTCCGCCCTCGCCAATTGAGATGAGTAATGCAGCCATTACCCCCATCATAACTCCCCAAAACACACGAATTGATGTTTGCGGATGATCGGTACCGGTCATCACCATAGATACCGAGTACGTCATTGAGTCACCGGTTGTTGCCACAAAAATAGTGGTCAGCACTAAAAATAATACCGACACAACAAACCCCATGGGTAACTGCTCAGTAATGGCTAACAATGCCGCTGGTAAATTAAGCCCTGCGAAAGGTTCTGATATAACACCTGGATTATTTAACTCAAAAAATATGCCTGAGCCACCCACAATGGTAAACCAAAAGCAGGTGATCACTGGCGCAACCACAGAGATGAGTAAAATCATTTCACGGATAGTTCGGCCACGCGATATACGCGCAACAAACATCGCCATTAAAGGGCCATAACCTAAAAACCAGCCCCAAAAGAATACGGTCCACCAGTCTAACCATGGTTTATCGGCACGAAACGTAGCCATAGGTATAAAGTTATCTAAGTACAAGCCAAACGATTGAATGTAGCTATCAATAATAAACGCAGTGGGCCCCATCAGGAATATAAACAACATCAGCACTACAGCCAATACAACATTAAAACGACTTAACAGCTGAATACCTTTAGTAACGCCACTTACCGCTGAAAGTGTGTAAATGCCAATTAAACTAAATAAAATAACTACTTGTGTGGTGTATGTGTCAGGAATGCCAAACAATTTATCTAGGCCAAAACTCACCTGTAAGCCTAAAAAACCAATGGGACCTACAGTGCCAGCAACCACAGCGAGTACACAACATGCATCAACAATTGTACCAAGCGCCCCTTTCATAACACGATCGCCAAATACGGGATAAAGCAAAGTACGAGGTTTAAGCGGTAAGCCTTTTTCGTAATGAAGATGCATATAAACAATGCCCGTTAAGCTGCCTAATATAGCCCAGGCTAAAAATCCCCAGTGCATAAAGCTTTGTGCAAGTGCGTTGTAGGCGGCATCGTTAGTGCCTGTTTCACCACCAAATAGCGGTGGCGGAGAAATAAAATGTGCCATTGGCTCTGCTGCGGCCCAAAATACGCCGCCACCAGCAAGCAAAGTACACATAATAATACTTATCCACTTAAAGGTAGAAATTTCAGGGGTTTTTAAGCCACCCAGTACCACTGAGCCAGTGCGGCCGATAGCTAAGAAAATGCCAATCACAAAGGTTAATAAAAGTAGGACTTGCCAAAAGGCGCCAAATATTTTGGTTGAGAAGGCAAAGGCCGTATTTATCCAATCAGACATCAGTTTAATGTCGTAAAGTGCCAGCGCGGCAAATAAAACTAATATACCGCCACTGATTAAAAATACGGGTATATCAACCCCATCCAGAAACTTAACTCGGGAAGAATGTGTTTCACCCGACTTTAAAGTTGCTTTAGTGGTATTCATTTATCGCTCCTAATGGTTCTTTAAAGTTACCGACATAGCGACACACCATGACATCACACTAAACCCTAGTTTCAACAAACGACAAAGCAACTCAAAAGCGAGTTTTAAGTACTTGTCATGTTCACGTCTAGGTAATGTCACAACAAGTAGACTTATTGCCAATTCCTTACTAGTTTAACGCGTTAAAAACGCTAAACCAATGCCTCAGGAATGATTTGTGTAGTAGTTACACAATAATAAAAGATAAATTACATCACGGTATCAAACAAACAAAAAATATACATTTTTGCTTTAGCAAAAGCGCGGTACGTTATTAAACGTTGCTGCGCAGTGGGTACGCAAACAACGCGGCTTATCGATTAGGGCAACTAAACCTGTCGCTCTGTTAGTGATAAATACAGGGTTATTGATGCTGTTTATGCCATGTTAAATAGTTGCTGTGGGTTAATGGTTTTGCAAATAAATAACCTTGCACTGCATTCACGCCCATCGACTTTAATATTGTTAGTTGCTCAGCACTTTCGACCCCTTCGGCCACAATGTTAATATTTAAGCTATGACCTAAGCCAATAATAGATTGCACAATACTTTGACCCGATGCGCTATTGAGCACTTTATCAATAAAGCTTTTATCAATTTTTAACTCATCAATAGGAAACACGCTTAAATGTTTTAAACACGAGTAGCCCGTACCAAAGTCATCAATTGAAAACACAAATCCCTGCGATTTTAATTCTTCCATTTGCTTTACGGTCCCCATCAAGTCACCCGCTAACATTGATTCAGTGATCTCTAATTTAATTCGAGTTGGCGAGACGTCAAACGCTTCAATTGCTTTAAATAGCTCACCTTTTAAAGTGGAAGAATTAAACTGACACTGGCTAATGTTAATTGATACGCTAAAACTGTCATCGAGTAAGTTATTATCTCGAAGTGTTTCAAGTAAAATACAAATATCTCTTAATACAATATTTTGTAACTTTTGAATTAAGCCAAATTGCTCGGCAATTGGAATAAATGCATTAGGGGGGATAAGTCCTTTGGTTGGATGATTCCACCTTATTAATGCCTCAGCACCCACAAGGGTTCCATCAATTGCTAATTGTGGCTGAAAATAAGCACAAAACTCATCGCACGCGATAGCCCTAACAATGTCAGTTTCAAGCTCAGTTTGATTTTCCAGTAAGGTTTGCAGTGCGGGGTCGTAAAAGCTACTACTATTACCGCCTTTCATTTTAGAGCGATACATAGCGGTATCTGCAAATTTTAAAATATTAGCGGTTATGGCATTGCTCGTGTTAATCAAACAAATACCAATACTACAACTGACCTGAAACGCTAAATCGCCCACTTCAAATTTTTCATAAAAGACACTTTGTACTTTTTTAGCAATCAACTCAGATTCACTATTAGCTTGCATGTGGCTATCACCGACATGCTCGATAAGAATAATAAATTCATCACCACCGACTCGTGCGAGGGTATCTGCCGGGTTCAAAATAGCTGTTAATCGTTGTGATAACTCAACCAGTATTTCATCGCCTGCATTATGACCTAGTGAGTCATTTATGCGTTTAAAATTATCTAAATCTAAAAATAAGAGTGCGCCAGAATGATGAGACTGCTTAATTCGCTCCACATACATACTGAGCCTATCATTGAGCATTCTGCGATTAGGAAGGTTAGTGAGCGGATCGAAAAATGCTAACCGTTGTACTTCTTCTTCGGCAGCTTTGCGATTAGAGATATCTCTGGCCATCCACACCACATGTCTCAGTGACGGGTTATTAGGCTGGTAACTTTCAAGGGGAGCTGTTCGCCCTTCAAATGTAAGCTGCTTACCTTTTATATTGAGCTGATATTCAAACACTTGAACTTCATTAGTTTGCAACGTTTTGTCAATCACCGCCAGAATAGGATTTGCATCTTCAGGAGGCATAATATCTCTGACATTTTGATTAATAACGTGCTCTTGGCTTAAATATAAACTTTCATTAGCTGTGCCGTAAACATTGGTATACTCCCCCTCTTCACTCAAAATGAGGGTTAGATCAGGAAGCACTTTTGTAAAGGCTTTAAACTTTTCATTACTTTGCTGTAATTCAAAAAGCAACGCGTTTAATCTTAGTGACTCGGTGTGCTTTTCAAGAGCAATACTGGTGAAATCAACAAAAAAATCTATTAATTCTAAATCTTGTGGTGTCGGTGACTTTGCGCTGTCATGATAAATTGCAAAAGTGCCTAATATGTCTGATTTTGTTGAAATAATGGGGGTAGACCAACATGACCTTAAACCATAACTTAACGCCAATGCTCTATAATCATCCCATAATGGCGATGTTGAAATATCTGCGGCTATAATGCGTTTTTTTTCATAGGCTGCAGTACCGCATGAACCGACAGTTGGCCCTATTTTCACACCATTAATTGCTTGGCAATAACCCTGTGCAATATTAGGAGCCGCGCTATGAAATAGCTGCTCTCCTTTGAGCGTTAATATAGAGCACTTTGCAGAAGAGTCTTCAATAAGCTCCTCAATAGATAAACAAATATTTTCCAGTACCTCATCAAGTGGCGCACCGAGTGCTATTTTCGATAATATACTTTGTTGCTGATAAAGCAGCTTTCTGACTCTCATTATTTCAATCAAATTATATTCCTCAACAATCACTAACGCTAAATGCGTCGCTCTATTTTAGGGCCTGTTTATAATAATTTATTATAGTCTTTTGACTATACATAATATTGAAATCAGCATCTATGCTATTTTCGTCTATTTCACGAGCGTTTGCCATTCAATACAAGGTGGCGATTTGAAATGTACTTATCAACAAATCATTTATTTACATACCATCTGTAAATACCCTTTATTAAATACTTTGTTACTTAAAAGTACTGTTTAAAATCATCAAGCTATTTATAATAGCTAAAACATAAATAATCGATGAGGTTAGTGTGCAAATAACACAAGGTATGGAATATTTTTTTTCAGGGTTTAAGTTAATTAGTCAAAAAGGGCTAAAACGCTTTGTACTTATACCCCTACTTATTAATATTTTATTATTTGGTAGCTCCTTATTCTTTTTATTTGGCTGGCTGAGTGATGGCTTTAATGCCGTAAACGCCATGCTCCCAGAATGGCTAAGTTGGCTCGAATGGTTAATGTGGCCAATTGCTGTGCTGGTGGTGCTGTTTAGTTACAGTATGTTATTTACCGTTATTACTAACTTTATCGCCGCACCTTTCAATGGCTTACTAAGTGAAAAGGTAGAGCTTTACTTAACTGGTCAAAAAATTAACGACGACGGATTAGCTGATTTACTAAAAGATGTTCCGCGAATGCTGGGCCGGGAATGGACTAAGCTTTGCTACTACCTCCCACGCGCTATCGGCTTTTTTATTTTATTGTGGGTACTACCTGTAATAGGCCAAGTGCTATGGGTGCTTTTTACCTGCTGGATGTATGCGGTGCAATATAAAGATTATGCTTTTGATAATCACAAAATTAGCTTTACACAAATGAAAAATGACTTAAAAAGCAAACAAGGGTTATCTTATGGGTTTGGCTTTGCCGTGATGCTGCTAACCGCTATCCCATTTGTAAATTTAATTGTTATGCCTGTGGCGGTATGTGGTGCCACACGATTATGGGTTGAAAATTACCGACCACAATACCGTAGTTAAAATAAAAAATGGGCCACTTGGCCCATTTTTTATACTCGCTAATAGATTAACTATATAAGCTCTGTGGCACTTTAGTGACATTTAAGTGCACCGTTATTTCTTCACGATCATGGTATAAATGCTTAGCTTGAAGTTCATAGCTTATGCCGTACTTCGCCATTTCTTCTCTGATCATTTTTAAACATTCATACACACTATCAAAGCGTTTTTTCATCGGTAATTTCAGATTAAAAATAAGCTCTTTTGCATAAGCATTTACTGCCCAGTCAATCATCAAGTTAGTCACTTTAGTTGGCTTTTCTACCATATCGCAAACCAACCAAGTGATGTTTCTTTTTTCTGGACGGTATTTAAAACCATCTTCTCTAAAATGCTTTACCTGACCCGTTTCCATTAAACTTTCGTTCATTGGGCCGTTATCTATCGCGCTAACAAACATACCACGGCGAACTAACTGATAAGTCCAGCCACCTGGGCATGCACCTAAATCAACGCTGCGCATCCCAGCTTGTACGCGTGACTCACGCTGTTGCTCAGGAATAAACACATTAAACGCTTCATCTAACTTAAGCGTTGAACGACTTGGGCCATCGCTTGGCATACGTAAACGTAAGATCCCCATAAAAAAAGGAGAGTTGTTATAACTATATGAGTAACCCACATACGCAGTATTATTAGCTAAAAACAGCACATGCATTACTGGGCGATTTGCTTTTGGTTCACGCAATACAGTGTTTTGTTTCTCGAGGGCTTTTTTAAGCGGGGTCGATATTTTTTTACAAAAAGTCAGTAACTCTTTGCCCTCGTTGGTATCGGGTGTTTCTACTCGTAGTTCAGAGCATAAAGTAAAATCTTTTGCAGCATCTACAATAGCGCCTACTCTATCTTCTACGGGCATATTTTCAATTAGGTTACCGGCAAACCATTGGCGTGCAAACACCATATTTTTAAAATCAACTTTTTTGATTATTTCGTCGCTGTGCTGCGCTTCAAAACATTCATAAATAACATAACCGGTATTTGGTTTTGCTTTTACATACCCACCAAATCCTTGTTCGGCAGCGTGAAACGTTATTTCAGCAGCGGCATCGTTTTCAAAACCACTACGACAGTAAATCACAACACTAGACATATTAACCCTTAAACTCTTTAAAACTTAAATCGTGCAACTTGCACTAAAATAACTATCCAACCAATAATAAAGCACAGCCCACCCAATGGGGTAATTGGGCCCAGCCACTTTAAGCCGGTTAAAGCCAGTAAATATAAGCTGCCACTAAATAACAGTGTACCCGCTATAAAAAAACCACCTGCCATGCTTAAGTTAATGCCCCACTTTATTAAGATTGCCACTGCAATCAGTGCCAGCCCATGTACCATTTGATACTCGGCGGCGGTTTTAAAAATACCAATAGCGTAATCTGATAAGCGACTTTTTAAACCATGGGCAGCAAATGCGCCCAGTATCACTGAAAGCATACAAAAAAAGCTGCCTGCTAATAAAAATAGTTTAACCATGTTTATCCTCTTTTAAATTTTCAAGCGTATTCTTTATAAAGCTTGCTGCTTGCATAGCTGCAGCATTCAGGTTTTGTTGCTCAGTCACGCCACTTTTTTTACGCGGTTTTAATGAATGATCCCCATCAGTCAGCCATATATACTGCGGCTGTTTTGGCATTGCCATTGTGGCAAGCTCTTCACGGGTGCCAAAGGTGTCTCGTTCACCTTGTAGTACTAAAAAAGGACATGGTATGTCTGCAAAGTGATCTGTACGCAGTTTTTCTGGCTTGCCCGGTGGATGAAACGGATAACCAAACGCAAGTACACCTAAAACAGCATGCGAGGTTGAGCAAGCAAGCATAGACGCCATGCGCCCGCCCATTGATTTACCCCCTATAAATAGCGGTAAATTTGCATCAGCTTGAGTAAGTATATGATCAAAATATGTAAGTAATTTGGGTGCTCGCTCTGGTGGGCGACGTTTATTGGTTTGTTTAGCAATTTGCATGTATTCAAAATCAAACAGCCCAACGTCAATACCATACTCACTGAGCTGTTTGGCCATGGTTTGCATAAACTCAGAATCACTGCCAGCCCCTGCACCATGCGCAAATATAAACTGTGCGATTGCAGGTTGCTGACTGCTTTTAACCCATTCAATGCTCATTAATATTCTTGCTCCTGCTCAACTAGGCTTAACATCCAATCTTTAAATGACACAATTTTACCTAATTCATTTTGCGACTCACGGATCACCAAATAATAGGCGTTTTTGCTTTCTAAACTGTGATTAAACGGGATCACTAATCGACCTGCATCAATATCTGGTTTTGCTAAAACACTATTACCTATTGCAACACCTTGGCCATGTACCGCAGCTTGCAGCACCATAGATGAATGACTAAAAATAGGCCCTTGGTTAACTTGTACGTTGCGAACACCCGCGGTTTTCATCCAGGTTTTCCAGTTTTTACGGGTGGTGTCATGTAGCAAGGTATGGTTTGCTAAATCACTTGGTTGATTAAGCGCTCTAGGGCCACTTAACAATAATGGACTACACAGTGGCACTAAGTATTCAGTGTGCAATTTATAAGCTTGTACGCCACTCCAATGACCGCGACCATAATAAATTGAAATATCAACATCGTCTGTTAACGAGTTTTCGTCCTGATCTTGGGCTTTAATTCGCACATCAATTTCTGGGTGTAACTCGTTAAATAAGCTCAATCGAGGAATAAGCCATTGAATCGCAAAGCTCGGGGTTAAACTCACTGTTAGCGAGCCTTTTGCACCACGGGCTAGTAGCTTTTCGGTTGCGTCAATTAGCTGAGTAAAAATCTCTTTAATATCTAAAAAGTAGCCTTGACCTTCTTCGGTTAGAAGTAACGAGCGATTTTTACGCAAAAACAACTTTAACCCTAAGTGCTCTTCGAGGGTTTTAATTTGATGACTTACCGCAGCCTGCGTCACATACAACTCTTCTGCGGCTTTAGTAAAGCTTAAATGACGTGCTGCAGCTTCAAAAGCTTTTAGCGCGTTTAATGGAGGAACTCGTCTTGACATGGCAACCAAGCTTAGAATTAGTTTTTCTTATGCGGTGAATTATATACCTATGCTGGGAAAGAGTATATTCAAGCCACAAAAAAAGCGACCTAAGTCGCTTTTTTATGAGTTAATCACTCTTTTATAAATCGCTAGCACTGGTATCAAGCGGAGCAAAGCTTTTGATTAAATCATCAACCGCTTTCATTTGCGATAAGTACCCTTCTAACTTGCTCAATGCTAATGCACAGGGGCCATCACATTTTGCTTCATTTGGATTGGGGTGCGCTTCAATAAATAAGCCTGCGATACCAAGAGCCATGCCGCTACGAGCAAGTTCGGCAGCTTGGGCACGACGACCATCGGCTGAATCAGCTCGACCGCCAGGACGTTGTAGCGCATGAGTAGCGTCAAATATAACGGGAGCCATGGTTTTCATATCATCCATACCTAGCATATCAACCACTAGGTTATTATAGCCAAAGCTTGAACCACGTTCACATAAGGCCACATTATTATTTCCGGCTTCATTAAATTTAGTAATGATATGACGCATTTCATGCGGAGCTAAAAACTGTGGCTTTTTCACATTAATAATCGCGCCTGTTTTAGCCATTGCAACCACCAAGTCTGTTTGACGAGCCAAAAACGCCGGTAGCTGAATAACATCAACAACCTCTGCAACCGGTGCTGCTTGATGAGGTTCATGTACATCGGTGATCAGCGGAATATTAAAGGTATTTTTAATCTCTTCAAATATCTTTAAGCCTTCTTCCATGCCTGGACCACGGTAAGAATTGATGGACGAGCGATTGGCTTTATCAAATGACGCCTTAAATACATAAGGAATATTTAATTTAGTGGTCACTTCAACATAATGCTCGGCAATACGCATCGCTAAGTCGCGTGATTCAAGCACATTCATGCCACCAAATAAAACAAAAGGTTTATTATTTGCCAGTTCTATTTCATTGATATTAATAACTTGGTTGTTCATTTTAATTCCTTATGGTGCAACTGCTTGCATCATTAATCCACAAATATACGCCATATATGTACCTACACCATAGCCAAGTACAGCTAATAATACGCCGACCGGTGCCAGTGACGGATGAAACGCAGCGGCCACAACAGGGGCAGACGCTGCGCCACCTACATTGGCCTGTGAGCCAACAGCCATATAAAATAACGGCGCTTTAATTAATTTAGCCACAATGAGCATTAAGCTTGCGTGAGTTAACATCCAAATTGCACCAATAACAAAATACATCGGTGAATCAAAAATCGCCATTACATTCATATGCAGGCCAATCGATGCCACTAAAATATACAAAAAGGCTGACGCCACTTTCGATGAACCAAACGCCTCAATATGGCGTACTTTGGTAAACGATAAGCAAATACCTATCGTCGTTGATATAACAATAAGCCAAAAGAACTTACTGTTTAAACTGTATTCTTTTGCCCACGCATAATTATTGGCAAAGAAGGGCCCTAAAATATCTGCACAAAAGTGCGCTAAACCGGTAATACCAAAGGCAATAGCAATAATCATCATGTAATCATTTAGCGTTGGCATACGCGCATGCTCTGCATGGTATTTTTCAACACGTTGCTTTAAGTCTTCAATTGCAGTGGTATCTGCACCGGCTTTAGCGTCAATCGCTTTATGATTAGCTGCCATTAATAATAATACTGCCATCCATAAATTAGCCACTATCACATCCACGGTGACCATGGCTGAGAAAATATCGCCACCCACTTCAAACATTTCTTTCATAGATGCTTGGTTTGCACCGCCACCAATCCAGCTCCCTGCAATGGTTGTCATACCACGCCAAACAGCGTCAGGGCCATGTCCACCTACCGCTTCTGGATAAACAGCACTCATTATTAAAATAGCTAATGGGCCACCAATCACAATACCTACGGTGCCGGTTAAAAACATAATTAATGCTTTAGGACCTAAATTAATAATCGCTTTTAAATCAATACTGATGGTAAGCAAAATTAAACACGCTGGCAGTAAATATCGCGAAGCGACGTAATATACGTTAGATTGAGAACCATCAACAATACCAAAGGTATTTAACAATGACGGCAAAAAATAACACAGCAATAATGCCGGTACATATTTATAAAATGCCACAAGACCTGGGCGTTGACTATTTGAGGTTTTGAAAATAAACCCTAAAATAATCGCCAATAAACCAAGTACAACGGCATCATTGGTAATTAATGCAGTTTGGGGATCAGCCATAACATTTCCTATTTTTTATTCTTAGTGGTGAGTTTTATGATTGTCTTCAAGTTCTTCAATTTGATGTAGAATGATTTCAATAGCAGGATCATCAGGACATTCATCAACAAAAAACTGTAAATCATCTCGTGCCATTTTAGGGCAGCCAAGCTGATTTAGTAAATAACCTCTGTCGCGTCGCTCATAGGGATCATCACCTAACATTTCCATTAATAAATCGACGCAAGTTAATGCATGACCAAATTTATTTTCACTAATGAAAGACCATTTTTGCTGCGCTAAAAATAATTTATACACTTCGTCTTCAAAAATAAGCTCTAAAGGCTCTTGTTCTTGAGGGTTTTCTTCATCAATATTTTCAGGAATGATGTACCAACTTTGTTGGCCACTGCTAGGGTCGACAAGATAACCCTCTTCATCACTCATTGCGACGTGAATGCCCACTTCGCCTTGAGTTATGCTTACACTGGCATCGAGTTTAGCATGCTGTAAAAAGTGGCATAACAAAATAGCTAAGGTTGTCGGTGTGCCACTGCGCATAGACAAGGTGTAGCTGATGCTATTTAACTTATACTCAGGAACTTTCAAGCTTGATGCACTAAATAGCCACTCACTATAAAAGCTATCAAGTAGTTTATCTAGGCGATCGTGTTCGTCCGGCATCTGCTGACAAATAGACTCTATTTGCTGCTCAAACGCAGTGAGTATTTCAAGACTTGGTGTTAAGTCTATTTGAGGGTCCCATTTAGCTTCCGCTTTGATACAACGATATATAGCCGGCGGCAAAAAATCATCGTAAGCATCTTCTATATAAGATTCATCGTGTTCATCAAACCCGAGGGTGGTCATTCATACTACAACATTCTAGAAAACGAACACGTAGTTTACCTAATTTTAAAGCTAGATACCAATAATCAGAAATGAATTGAAGAGGTAAGCTTTACACCTTTGGTGTGCAAAGCTTAAATAGGCATTGTTAATTATAACAACAGCGGTGCTTTCGCTGTTGCTAAGTAACCAATAGCTAAAATAACAGCGGTGTTAAGTACTAAAAATACGACTTTTGGAACGGTTGTCGTTTGTTTAGCGCTAATAATACCCACAACAATATAAACGATAACTAGAATAATTTTTTCTAATAACCAAAGTTGCTCTAATGGGTTTATTTTAGCCATTGCCATTAAGCCGATGGCTGAGACAATTAATAAAGTGTCTATACTGTGGCTACCAATAAAAACCAATTTATTTTTGGCAAGGCTGCCACTGCCCATACGAGAAAAAGAACGTACGTAAAATAAAATAATACTCACTAGCGCAATGGCCATGTGTGAGTGTTTTAATGCTAAATAATCCATGTGTATTGTTACTTCTGTTTAGTTATGTGTTTTGTCAGGAAAGCGTAAAAGTACCGCTTCGAGGTCTTCAAGTTTATCATTAAATACATCAACAAGTTTAGGATCAAAATGCGTTCCTTTATTTGCGTTGATCTCCGCAACCGCTTCTTCAAGTGTCCACGCACCTTTATAACAACGTTTATGGCGCAGTGCATCATACACATCAGCCAATGCCACTATTCTGGCAAAAATATCAATACGCTCCCCCTTTAATCCACTAGGGTAACCAGAACCATCCCACTTTTCGTGGTGCTGCTGTGCAATTAAGGCCCCTGCGCTGACTATTTTACGCGGTGAATCTTTCAAAATAGCATAGCCTTTTCCAGCATGAGTTTTCATAACTTCCCACTCTTCGCTATTTAACTTGCCAGGCTTATTTAAAATTGCATCCGGAATACCTATTTTACCCACATCATGTAAAGGCGATGCAAAACGAATTAAATTCGCTTGCTCTTCAGATAACCCGTAGGCTAATGCTAATTCATAGCAAATATAAGCAACCCGTTTTACATGATTACCCGTTTCGCACGAGCGCTGTTCAACGGCTTCACTTAAACGATAAACAAGCTCTTGTTGTGTGGCTTCAACTTCAGTATGTAACTGCACATTTTCAAATGCCAACTGCACATTTTGAGAAAAGATTTCAATTAGGTTTCGTTGTGTATCTGTCAACTTTGACGGCACACCTGATACAAACAACATTGAATTATGGTTAAATTTACTGCTGCAATAAGCAAACAAATAATCATCTCTGTACACAATTGCTTTGTTAGCAAGGGCCTCTTGGCACGCTAACAGTTGGTCTTCTGCTAGTACGGTTTCTAACTCTTCTCCCTCGCGCTTAGCAAAATCGCCGGTACCAGAGCAAACAATCAGTTTTTTATTCATCTCCTCTGACGGATTTTGTGCAACTAAGGTGGTGGCATACATGGCTTCATCAGCAACGTTTAGTAAAGAAGTAAGCTGCTGCATCACGCCTTCAATAAAGTTATCCATTGAATGGGTTGCAAAAATATTGCGCGAAGCGGTGATTATTTTTTCTAGCCCTTCACGCGATTGCTCAATCGAAATAATATCGCGGTACGAGCGAAGACTTGCCATCATAACGGTGAATAGTTTTTGTGCGGTAAGTTCTGTTTTAGATTTATAGTCATTAATATCGTAATTTACGATTACTTGGCGCTCGGGTGCTTGGCCTGGCTGCCCGGTTCGTAGAATAATGCGAATATAATTATTTTTAACGGTATCACGAATGTATTTTGCTACTTGCAAACCCGCATCGTCTGTTTCCATAACAACATCGAGTAGGATGATGGCCGCATCAGGATGATCATCAATCAACTTTTTCGCTTCTGCGCCTGAATAAGCACTAATAAACTCCAAACGTCTATCTTGAAACTTAAAATCACTCAACGCTAAACGCGTAACAGCATGAACCTCGGGTTCATCATCAACAATTAGAACTTTCCATGTTCCTTGCTCTTCACTTACTACTTCAGGTGGTTGTTCATTTGAAAATAAAAAATCTTCCATCACAAAGAGTTCCTTAAAACATATGCAAACAAACAACGGGGCTATTTTTAATAAGTTAAGGCCATTGTCCGAAAGTTACGCGGTCGTTATTACCAAGATCTTTCACTGTGCTTACATTTATAAACGCCATTTGGTTGAATATATGGCGAACAGCTGCACTTTGCTCAAATCCGTGTTCAATTAAAAGATAGCCATTAGAATGTAAATAGTCACGTGATTGTGTAATTATTTGTTTAATATCAGCTAATCCAGCATCATCTGCAACCAATGCAGACAAAGGCTCAAAGCGCACATCACCTTGGTGCAAGTGTTTATCGTTATATTCTATATAGGGGGGATTGGTTACAATTAGATCAAATTTTTTATTATTTAACGCGCTAAACCAATTGCTTTGTTCAACACACACATTATTTATCGCTAATCGTTTTTGATTACGTTTGGCCAGTGCCACCGCATCATCAATACGATCAACGGCAATAATATCCCATGTAGGCATTTCACTACCAAGCGCAAGTGCAATTGCTCCAGTGCCTGTGCCTAAATCGAGCACTTTGGCGTCATTTGGTACATTACATGAAAGCGCAAGCTCAACTAAGGTTTCTGTATCAGGGCGAGGAATGAGTGTTGTTGGATTTACTTCAAGCTGTAAACTCCAAAACTCACGATACCCTGTAATGTGCGAAACAGGCTCGCCGTTTAAACGACGCTCACATGCACGCTCAAACGCTTGTGATTGCTCATCCGTTAATTGTTTTTCTGGCCAAGTAAATAAATAACTACGTGGCTTTTGTAAAATATTAAGCAGTAGTACTTGAGCATCTAACTTTGCGCTATCACTACTTGATGCTAATAAATTAGCACCGGTAGTAATAGCGTTTTCAACAGTGAGGTTCACGATTAATCGTCGCCCATCGCTGCTAATAAGTCGGCCTGATGCTCTTGCATTAGCGGCTCAACCACAGCGCCTAAATCACCGGCTACCACTTCGTTTAAACGATAAAGCGTTAAGTTAATACGGTGATCGGTAATTCGCCCCTGCGGATAGTTGTATGTGCGAATACGCTCAGAACGATCGCCACTGCCCACTAAATTACGACGTTCAGACGCTTCAGCAGCATGACGTTTTTCATCTTCAGCCTGTTGCAAACGCGCCGCCAATACCGACATCGCTTTTGCACGGTTTTTATGTTGAGAACGCTCATCTTGACACTCAACCACAACACCGGTTGGTAAATGAGTAATACGAATGGCAGAGTCGGTTTTATTAACGTGCTGACCACCCGCGCCCGATGCTCTAAAGGTATCAACTTTAATATCGGCGGTATTAATTTCTATGGCCTCTGCTTCTGGCACTTCAGCCATTACAGCAACAGTACATGCTGAGGTATGTACGCGCCCTTGTGACTCAGTTTCTGGGACGCGCTGTACACGATGCACGCCTGATTCAAATTTTAATTGCCCATACACACCTTCACCGCTGATGTTAGCAATTACTTCTTTGTAGCCGCCATGTTCACCTTCGTTGGTCGTCACAACTTCTACTTTCCATTTTTTTGTTTCTGCGTAGCGGCTGTACATTCTAAACAAGTCGCCAGCAAAAATAGCGGCCTCGTCGCCCCCTGTTCCGGCACGAACTTCTAAAAACACGTTGTTATTGTCTTTCGGATCTTTAGGCAACATAAGCACTTGAATGTCGTCTTCTAAAGTCGAAATTTGTGCTTTTGCTTCTTTATATTCTTCTTGTGCCATTTCGCGCATTTCAGGATCTGAATCTTTTAGCATTTCTTCAGCGCTACTCAAGTCTTCTTGTGCTTGCTGGTATGCTAAAAACGTTTTCACCACTTCTTCAAGCTCAGAGTATTCTTTTGAAAGAGTACGAAAGCGGTTTTGATCACTAATGACCGATGGGTCACTTAGTAGCGCTTGAACTTCTTCATAGCGCTCAACTAAGGTTTCTAATTTACGATAAACGGACTCTTTCATTTAACTGTTATTCCTGATCTATACCTAACATTTTTTTCAATTGGTTTAACTGAGCCACTTCACCTTTTTTCGCTGCATCTTGGATGGCACGGGTAGGCGCGTGCATTAAGCGATTGGTTAATTTATTGGCCAGCTCTAAAATTACTTTTTCTGCGTCTTTACCTGTATTTAGCTGACTAAGCGCCCTATCTACAAGTTCTGCTTTTGTTGTTTGTACATCATTACGGTAGTGGCGAATTAAATCCACTGAATCAAGCGAGCGCAACCACATAAAAAACTCTTTGGTGCGCTCACTAATAATAATTTGTGCTTGCTCTGCCGCTTGCTCACGAGCAGCCATGTTTTCACTAACAATGGCTTGTAAGTCATCGACCGAGTACAAGTAGGCGTCGTCGAGTTCACCGACTTGGCTTTCAATATCGCGTGGTACAGCTATATCAATAAACAGCATCGGCTTATAGCGGCGTTGTTTCAGTGCTTGCTCAACTACACCTTTACCAATAATGGGCAAAGTGCTGGCGGTGGAGCTAATCACAATATCAGCTTGATGCAAACGTTCAGGCAATTGTGCCAACGCAATAACATCGGCTGATACTTCATCGGCTAAACTGCGCGCTCTTTCTATTGTTCTGTTGGCAACAGTAATTTTTTGCGGCTCATTTTGGTATAAATGTTTTGCTACCAGCTCTATGGTTTCACCGGCACCAATGAGTAACACCTTGGTTTTATCCAGCTTTCCATAAATATGCTTTGCTAAATTAACTGCCGCAAAGGCAACCGATACTGCACTGGCACCAATGTTGGTTTCGGTACGGACTTCTTTTGCCACCGAAAACGTTTTTTGAAACAAACGGTCAAACGTAACGCCCACCGCATCATGGGTTTTGGCACTATTATAGGCTTGTTTTATTTGCCCTAAAATTTGTGGTTCGCCTAACACCAGCGAGTCAAGCCCACAGGCTACACGCATCAAATGATTTATTGCAGCGCTGTCTTCATGACAGTAGATATTTTTACTCAGTTCATGTTCATCTAAACCATGGAAACTGGCCAACCATTGCAACAATGTTTGGGAATTTTGCTGTGCAAGGCTACAATACACCTCAGTGCGATTACAGGTAGAGACAATAACCGCTTCATTAAAGTCGGCATGGCCACTTAATTGTTGTAGCGCCTCTGAAATTTGCTCAGGCGAAAAGGCCACTTTTTCTCGTAATTCTACGGATGCGGTTTTGTGATTAATACCAAGTGCTATTATGGTCATATCTGCCAAATATTGCTGAGCCCTACTACATAGGCGGCAATTTTATCAAAAATCTCAGGAATATGGAAAGTAAGGAACAACATTTGACTCGACAATATTTGATTTTAACACTGCTATTTGTATTTTTAACCGGCTGCGCAAGTAAAAACAATTACAAAACAGAGCCTTACGAAGACTGGAAGTTGCGCCTTAGCGAACAAAAAACTTGGCAGGTGGAAGGTAAATTAGCGTTTATTAGCCCTGATGAGCGCCAATCTGCTAACTTAAATTGGCAACAAACACAAAATAGTAATCATTTAGTGTTAACCACATTTATTGGCACCCGAATTTTATCGCTCAAACAAACCGCAGTGGGGGCTGAATTAATATTTGATGATCAACAGTTTTTTGATACTAATGCGAGTAAACTTTTACAACGCTTAACGGGGTTTACTTTACCGGTAAATAACGCCGGTCAGTGGTTAAAAGCCACTATTGACGATCAAACCTTAGAAGTCGATCAATTAGGCCGTGCTAAAAGCGTGTTATGGTTTGATGATAATGGTAAAAAGTGGCAAATAAGTTACACAAGTTACGTCCAAAAATACGGTTTTTGGTTACCGAATGCTTTAAGCTTAACCCATGAAAAGATTAAAATTAAAATCAAACTCTATGACTGGCAGTTTAACTAACTATGCATACTCACACTGAATTTTCGCTGATTGCCCCAGCTAAGCTTAATTTATTTTTACACATTAATGGCCGCCGTGATGATGGTTACCATGAATTAGAAACTTTATTTACGTTTTTAGACTATGGTGACGAGCTCCATTTTAAACTAAGCACGGATACTCATATTAGCATTAGCGGCGACACCAATGGCATTGCGCTAACCGACAATTTGATTTACAAAGCGGCGTTATTATTACAAACCCACTGTAAAGTAGATAAGGGAGCAAAAATAAATTTAACTAAACGCTTACCCATGGGGGGAGGTGTTGGAGGCGGTTCATCCGATGCCGCATCAACACTTTTAGCCCTTAATACGCTTTGGAATACAGCCCTATCTTTAGATGAACTGGCTGATTTAGGCCTGAAACTCGGTGCTGATGTGCCTGTGTTCATTAAAGGTAAAAGTGCCATAGCACATGGCATTGGCGAGCAATTAGAGTACCTAGAACTGCCGCCGAAGTGGTATTGTGTTGTCTTCCCAAATCAACATGTCAGCACAGCACAAATATTTACTCACCCTGATTTAAAACGTGATACGCCAAAACTTTCTGGCGACTGGCAACAGCAAATTTTAACCAACGATTGTGAGCCTTTAGTGAAAAAGCTGTGCCCCGAGGTTGAAAAAACCCTGCAGTGGTTGCTAAAATACGCTCCATCAAAGATGACCGGAACAGGTTCATGTTGTTTTGTTGAATTTGCTAGCCAAGTTCAAGCACAAGATGTACTTGCTAACCTCCCCCATACTTGGCAGGGTTTTATCGCATCCAGCGTTAGTACCTCTCCTGCTCATACGGAGTTAGCCGCCATCATTGATAAATGAAGTAACGTACAAGTAATCATAAGTTAACCTACTTTGTTCACTCAATGTAAGTTAGTCCAAAAATTCAGTGCCTGAGGAACCCTACCGTGCCTGACATGAAGCTCTTCGCTGGTAACGCAACACCTGACCTAGCTCAAAAAGTTGCAAAACGTTTATATATTGAATTAGGCGATGCTGTTGTTGGCCGTTTTAGTGACGGTGAGATCAGTGTTCAAATTAATGAAAATGTTCGTGGCTCGGATGTTTTTATCTTGCAATCAACCTGCGCCCCTACTAACGATAACCTGATGGAACTTATCGTTATGGTTGATGCGTTACGCCGTGCATCTGCCGGTCGTATCACTGCTGTTATCCCTTATTTTGGTTATGCTCGTCAAGATCGTCGCGTACGTTCTGCCCGTGTACCAATTACAGCTAAAGTGGTTGCGGATTTCTTATCAAGTGTAGGTGTTGACCGCGTTCTTACGGTTGATTTACACGCTGAGCAAATCCAAGGCTTCTTTGATGTACCAGTGGATAACGTATTTGGTAGCCCTGTACTATTAGAAGATATGAAAAACCGCGACTTTGATGACGTGGTTGTTGTATCACCTGATATTGGTGGCGTGGTGCGTGCCCGTGCAATTGCAAAACTATTAAACGATACCGACTTAGCAATTATCGATAAACGTCGCCCTCAAGCTAACGTTTCTCAAGTAATGCACATTATTGGTGACGTTGAAGGCCGCGATTGTATTATTGTTGATGACATGATTGATACCGGTGGTACATTGTGTAAAGCCGCTGAAGCCCTTAAAGAGCATGGCGCTAAACGTGTATTTGCTTACGCTACTCACCCTATTCTTTCTGGTACAGCTGCAGAAAACTTACGTAACTCTGTGATTGACGAAGTGATTGTAACTGACTCAATTCCACTGTCTGACGAACTAAAAGCGCTTGATATTGTTAAAGTATTAACGCTTGCAGATATGTTAGCAGAGACTATTCGTCGCATTAGCAACGAAGAATCTATCTCGGCAATGTTTGAACACTAAAGTTAAACATTAATGAGTATAAAAGCGCCTTTTGGCGCTTTTTTTGTAAGCGATGTTTATTTTATAAACCCGCAGTGGTATGATAGCGCGCCTTTTGGCTAGGGACCTTGGTCGCAAAGGCCCTAACACTTTTAATTATTGGAGACATCATGTCTAACACAACTTATACTTATGACGCTGAACTTCGCGTAGAAACTGGTACTGGTGCGAGCCGCCGCCTACGTCGCGAAGACAAAGTGCCGGCAATCCTTTATGGAGCTGATAAAGAAGCGGTATCGCTTACTTTTGCTCATAAAGATATGATCAAAGCACAAGAAGACGAAGGCTTTTACACTCACATCCTTACATTAAATGTAGGTGGCGAGAAAGTTGAAGCAATCTTAAAAGATATCCAACGTCACCCTTTCAAGCCTAAGCTTACTCACCTTGATTTCCAACGTGTAGACGCAACTCATAAACTAGTAACTAAGGTTCCTTTACACTTCATCGGTGAAGAGAAAGTAACTAAGTTAGGTGCAACTGTTGTTCACCAGTTAACTGAAGTTGAGATTTCTTGTCTTCCTAAGTCACTTCCAGAATTCATCGAAGTAGACGTATCTGATCTTGTTGCTGGTGATTCAATCCACCTTACAGATCTTGCGTTCCCTAAAGGTGTTCAATCTGTTGAGCTTGGTAAAGGCGAAGGCCACGATCAGTCTATCGTTACTATCAAAGCTAACAAAGCAGCTCCAACTGAAGACGACGCTTCAGACGCTGCAGAATAATATTTAAGGTCTCGCACCTTGAATTCTATTCAAATGCTTGTGGGCCTGGCTAATCCAGGCCCCGAATACGCAAATACACGCCACAACGCAGGTGCTTGGTTCATTCAAGAACTCGCTGCACGCTACAACTGCACGCTAAAAAACGACCCTAAATATCACGGCCTTACTGGCAAAGTGATTATTCAAGGCAAAGAATTCAAATTACTGATCCCCACCACTTACATGAACTTAAGTGGCAAAGCGGTGAGTAGTTTAGCCAATTTTTTTAAAATCCCCGTGGAAGACATACTTGTTGCCCATGATGAATTGGATTTAGACCCGGGCGTTGCTAAATTAAAAAAAGGCGGCGGACATGGCGGTCATAATGGCTTAAAAGACATTATTGCAAAAATGGCAAATCAAAAAGACTTTATGCGCCTACGCATAGGTGTAGGTCATCCAGGACATCGCGAAATGGTCACCGGTTGGGTGCTTGGTAAAGCAGCCAAGGACGATCAAGAAAAAATGGATGCCGCAGTTGATGAAGCAGTTCGTTGTATGGAAATACTTGCTAAAGACGGTGTGTTAAAAGCACAAAACAGACTACATTCGTTTAAACCCTAATTTTTGGGTATACGGTCGCACGTATTAAACGAATCTAAACAAGGTATCTTACTATGGGTTTTAAATGTGGCATCGTTGGCTTGCCTAATGTTGGTAAATCAACACTTTTCAATGCATTGACTAAAGCGGGTATTGAAGCCGCTAACTTTCCTTTTTGTACCATTGAACCTAATACAGGTGTGGTACCGGTGCCAGATCCTCGCCTAGACGAGCTTGCTAAAATTGTTAACCCACAACGTATTCTTACAACCAGTATGGAATTTGTGGATATTGCAGGTTTAGTTAAAGGTGCATCGAAAGGTGAAGGCCTAGGCAATCAGTTTTTAGCAAATATCCGTGAAACAGATGCGATTGGTCATGTAGTTCGTTGTTTTGAAGATGAAAACGTTATTCACGTTGCTGGTACTATCGACCCTGCTGACGATATTGACGTGATCAACACTGAGCTAGTACTTGCTGATATGGACAGTGCCGATAAAGCAATGTTCCGTAATGCAAAAAAAGCAAAAGGTGGCGATAAAGACGCTAAAGAGCAAAATGCGGTACTTGAAAAAGTAAAAGTGCATCTTGATGAAGGCTTAACTTTACGTTCTTTAGCGCTAACAAAAGAAGAAAAAGCAGCCATTGCGCCTATTAACTTCTTAACTATTAAGCCAACTATGTATATTGCTAACGTGGCTGAAGACGGATTTGAAAATAACCCATTGCTAGATCGTGTCCGTGAAATAGCGGCTGCTGAAGATGCGGTTGTTGTGCCTGTGTGTGCAGCTATCGAATCTGAGCTATCTGAGCTTGACGAAGAAGACAAATTAGAGTTTATGGCTGACCTTGGTCTTGAAGAGCCAGGACTTAACCTTGTTATTCGTGGTGGCTATGAGCTACTACATTTGCAAACTTACTTTACTGCGGGTGTAAAAGAAGTACGTGCATGGACTATCCCAGTGGGTGCAACAGCGCCACAAGCAGCGGGTAAAATTCATACCGACTTTGAACGTGGCTTTATCCGCGCACAAACAATTGCTTTTGATGACTTTATTGCATTTAAAGGTGAAAGCGGTGCAAAAGAAGCAGGTAAAATGCGCCAAGAAGGGAAAGAGTACATTGTTAAAGATGGCGATGTAATGAACTTCTTGTTCAACGTATAATTAAACATTGCACCACGTTAAGTGGCTCATTGTTTTTTAAAGGCTCGTTTTTACGGGCCTTTTTATTTTTCAGCCGAATAAAAGTAATAATTAGTCTACCCTTACTATAGGCTTAGAATTGTAAGGCAAAGCCAAAATTACAATACAAAGCTCACAAAGAGTGTTAAAAAAGCAACGTTTTAATTAAAAAGTAGCCGGTTAGCCTATTTTTCCTGCAAACAAACCAACTTAAGTGTTTTTTTGCAAAAAAGGTGTTGACGAATTTGGGGCATATCAGCATAATACGCCCCGCACTCAGCGATGAAGTGTTAACAAAAAAGATGGCTAAGTAGCTCAGCTGGTTAGAGCACATCACTCATAATGATGGGGTCACAGGTTCAAATCCCGTCTTAGCCACCATTTATTTTTTGTTGCTCAATGAAGAGTTTAAAATAACTACCATTTCTTTGATTAATTCAAAGTGATAATGCGGGAGTGGCGGAATTGGTAGACGCGCTGGATTTAGGTTCCAGTATCTTAGGATGTGAGAGTTCAAGTCTCTCCTTCCGCACCATATTCTTGATAAGAATTAAAACTATCAATTGTTATTGTTGGGATATCGCCAAGCGGTAAGGCACCAGGTTTTGATCCTGGCATTCCCAGGTTCAAATCCTGGTATCCCAGCCAACAATGGCTAAGTAGCTCAGCTGGTTAGAGCACATCACTCATAATGATGGGGTCACAGGTTCAAATCCCGTCTTAGCCACCATTTCTTTTTTAGAAGTGGCTCTGCAAGAGTTAAATTGCAGCTCAATGAAGAGTTTAAAATAACTACCATTTCTTTGATTAATTCAAAGTTATAATGCGGGAGTGGCGGAATTGGTAGACGCGCTGGATTTAGGTTCCAGTATCTTAGGATGTGAGAGTTCAAGTCTCTCCTTCCGCACCATATTCTTTGATAAGAATTAAAATTATCAGCAATTTCTTAGTTGGGATATCGCCAAGCGGTAAGGCACCAGGTTTTGATCCTGGCATTCCCAGGTTCAAATCCTGGTATCCCAGCCAACTTCTTCTACCAAAGAACGTTGTATAAGAAAACTCTGTTAAGAGTATAAATATAAGCCTGTATGCGGGAGTGGCGGAATTGGTAGACGCGCTGGATTTAGGTTCCAGTATCTTAGGATGTGAGAGTTCAAGTCTCTCCTTCCGCACCA